>WTAX01000202.1 GCA_013139395.1 Gammaproteobacteria bacterium
TTACAATCACTATCGGGCTGGCATAAATCATTTATTCCTTTTTTATTGCAAAATATTGGCTGGTTTATCGGTATTTTGTGTTTCATTAGTGGTTCCATATTTTTTGTTTCATACACCGAAGGGTTTAGCAAAAGTGTGACCATTTTTTATACTATTCTTAGTTATACTTTATTGTTGGCATGGGCTGGTTATCATCTAAAAGAAAAAGTGACACATGCTTCAACCAGCGGTATGGTTCTATTGGCCATTAGTTTTTTATTGGTGCCGCTTAATTTTTCTGCAGCAGGCAGGTTGTTATCCATTAGCCTTGAGAATAGTTTTTCAGGTGTACAATTCATTATTGCCATTATTTCAGTACTAACTGCTATGGTGTTACTTTATTACCTCACCAGGCTGATAAGTGGTTTATTTAATCGTCAGTTATTAAATAATTTTAGCCCCATATTCTTTTTATTAAGTGCGATTCAGCTTGTTGTTCCATTCCTTAATACAAATATTCATAGCAGCCAGAATCTGACACTGGTGCTGGGATTATTTGCATTGATTATGGCATTATTACTATCAGCTATTGTCAATTATTTACCAGTTATTCTTAAACAGGTATTTGTGGATAAAAAGTATCTGCTTTTGTTTAGTGTCGGCTCTCTGATCTTTTCAGCTGTTATCTCCATGATTCATATCAGTCTCAGCAGTCCTGTCAATATAGCATTAAGTTATTATGCGCCAGTATTATTATTAATAAGTGCTGTGCTTTTTTATATGGATGAGCAATTGAATGCATACAGGGAGAAGGGCAGCTTATTATCCTATTTGAGTGTTGTGTCTTATGCTCTTTCTTTTGCTGCTATTTTTCTATCATTTGATTCATCTTCAATAAGGCTGATAACAATCACTTTGTCATTGGCTGTCTATGCACGCTTAATGTGGCTGTATCGCTCTTTAGTACCATTATATCTGGTTATTGTATTGACCTGTTTTTTGTATATTGATATTTTATTAACGAATGATAAATTCATATTATCAATATCTCAGGCATGGCTATATATCAGTCTGCTGCCTTTGCTTATGTTATTGTCCGCTATATTTTATTTGTTAAGAAATAGTGAACTTCAAAGAGAAAAGTCATTTCTCTTAACACGTCATTTATTACATTTTATTATTATATCTTCAGTCTTATCTGCTCTATCGAGTCACTGGGCAATTCACACAGGTGAGTTGGCCTTGATTAATGGTCTGGTTGTTATTGTCAGTTTGTATTACTTGCTTAAATCAAAAGTAGTCAATGCAGTCGATCTATTGGGAATAAATGTTAATACGTTTTATACCTATGTATTGACCATGCTCGCTGTGATAATGATTTTATCAACAGGCATTATTTCTACTGAAATGAAATTAATACTATTGACCACGATTACTTTGTTTTATTCATTAAATAGTCATTATAGTTGGTTAAGAATTAATCATTCTAATGAGAATAAACGCTTAGAACGGACTGTTTTTACAAATAGCTCATTAATCGTTAGTTTACTATTAATCATACTAATAGGATTAGGTTTCAGTATATCAATAAAAATCAGCTTATTACTTTTTGTTATTTCATTAAATACATTGTTTATAAGTATGAGTTTGTATAATCGGGCATTATTTTATATTTTTATGTTGTTATTATCTTTGTCTGCATTGATCTTCAAAGTCACTATAAACAGTTCAACTTCCACAGGTTTATTGCTCATTAGTCTGGTATTTTTATTATTTTATTTCATTAGCGTTTTAGAAAAAAATAAAAATACAGAACAAGAGATTATACGTTCTAACAATATCCACCAGAAAACTCCGGATAAGTTGTTGTGGTTTTATCCTGTTAATGATTTAGCAGAACATTTAATTACAGTAAATGAGGAGGGAGCAACAAATGTCTAATGTTAATGTTTCGCAAATAATTCCAGTTAATTTGATTCTTAAGCCCATAGAGCTGGCGATTATTGCTATCTGGTTGACTGCTGTTGCTCAATTTTTTAATTTTGCTTTTGTGAGTTTAGATAATGTTAATCTCGCATGGTTTTTAACTGCACCTGCATTAATGCTTTCCGCACTGATTATAGCGATTAGAACTCACAATTCACTGCCTTTTGTTATTATCTTTGCAGCAGGAATAAGTGCTGTATTTATGTTTTTTGACCCTGAATTGGTAAGGCTATTATTATCAGATGTCAACTTCGCACAGAATTTAAATAGTCATATAAATCATATTCTAATCACCATAAGCCTGTATAGCCTTTCTTTTTGGTTATTGTTGAATCGTTATGCAGCTAGTCAATTCTTTTTACGACTCAGTAAACAGATTACACTAAAATATGATCCTTATGAGCAAGTCACATTTGTTAAAAAATTCTGCTTTAACTTATCCTTTTTGATGATAAATATTTCTGTTCTTATTAGTGTGCTATTGGGCTTTGATTATTTTAATAATTTTAGTTTAATTGTTTATATGGCTGCAATTGCCCTATTATTTTTATCAGAACAGTTTATTTCAGAAAAAATACGGGGTGCTTTACTACCGATTTATATCACGTTGATCGTTGTCTTTTACTTCAGTACGCAAAGTGCTTCTGCTATTATTGACTCAGCTGCCGGCCAACAAATATTACTGATAGAGGCTTTTGCCTTATGGGTCAGCCATCATTTTATTTCATTATTTTACAATCGAACTTTCCCCGGTAAAAAAATAATGACAGGATTATGGCCATGGTATGGTTTGCTGCTGGTGCTTTTTGTCACTCTCACACAAGCGCCTGAGAATCTGTATAGTACACCTTCTTTATTGATCCTGATGGGCTATTTGTTTTTGATGTTAAGAAACACGGCATCAGCACTGATTAGCTGGTCTCTTGTTTTCCTATTTAGCTGGTTATTTATTGTGTTATTAATACCTGACAATAAAATGCTTTTCTTTTTTATGAGCTATGGCTGGGAACTATTAAGCTTTAGTCTATCTTTGCTGCTTATGAGTGCTGTTTGGGATCGTTATCTTAATTCAATTTTTATGACTATCGGCTGGCAAGCGGTTTCCTTTAAAAAACCGGTGCTAATGATTAGTGTTATGACCAGTTTATTTTTCTTAATGCTTAATACAATATCCGCTATTGGTTTGACAACAGCTTGGTATGATTTGATAAAAGAGGGCATTGTTACTAATAATACCAGTCTTCTGGTGCTGATTTCATTTTTTTCATTATCCTTAGTTATCAATAATAAAGTCGTGACAAACCTGATTCATTTTAGTGCTATTATTTTCCTGATTTTAAGCTGGGGTGCTAATCAGGTTTTGCCGATATATCTGATTTTTGCATTGATACAGCTTGTCTGGATTTTACTGCCGCGTATTATTAAGCCATTTAATCAGTGGCTATTTGATTGGGATAATATTATAAAGGAATCAAGCAGCTGGATGTATCTCAGCTTTGCTGCCAGTATTATTTCTTTAATTAATGCATTAACTTTGTCCAATGTTGATTTTAGTTCGGCTGATTTGTTGTTCACTCTGGGTATTTTATTTGTCAGTGCTGTCATTTATCTTAAACAGCAGATAAAAGAAGGCTCAAAACAGGTAATTGAACTATGGTATGTGCTGAGTTATTTATTAGCAGCAGGCTTAATTGTATCATTACGCTTAATGTTTATGGGTACCGTTGCTGTTAATGAGCTTGATACAATAGGGATTTTTATTATTTCTTTTAGCTATTATATTAATCAAAAGCTAAGCTTGTCATCATCCGGAATTAATACTCATACGTTCACAGAAAAATTAGCAAAATTATTACCCCTGACAGCTTTATTGACAATACCCTGGACTGCGGGTTCACTGCATAGTAGTCTGACTCTGTTTGTACTTGGGGTTTTCTATTTTATTATTCAAGGCAAGAGCAGGGTGATGCAATACAGTGCTTTTGTTTTTATTAATATTGCCGCTTATATCTGGATGCCTTTGTTGTCAGCTCACACCGGCTTATTATTATTTTATGTCATTCCCGTGGTGTTTAGTTTACTTTTTGTAACGTATTTGCATCAAAATGAAATGCCAAAAGAACTGCAGAATAAAATACAACTCATCGCATTAAGTTTGATCTATGTGGTTGTTAGCGCTGATGTTTTTATAAATGAAACACTATTTGTTTTTATATTGGGTTTATTATTGGGTTTTGCCAGTGTAATTTATGGTATTAGCAGTAAAACGCGTGTATTCCTCTATACGGGTGTCAGTTTTATGATTGTTATTATTCTCAGTCAACTTATGTTATTTTACCCTGAGGGAAGGCTTGCAAGGGCTTTGATTTTAATGCTGATGGGGGCAATGATTACAGGTACAATGATCTGGTTTAATATTAAACGTGAAATGCTCTTATCAAAGGTAAGATTATTTCGAGCTGATTTAGATACCTGGAATTAAAATTCCGAAATTTTACAAATAATTAATTAAGTGAGTTTGTGTATGTTGCGTCATTTTTTTAAAAAAAGTCTATCTCTTGTATTTTTATTAGTGATACAACAGAATGTTAATGCGCTCTGTCT
>WTAX01000196.1 GCA_013139395.1 Gammaproteobacteria bacterium
ATGATAGAAGGTATTACTTAAGGTGATACCGATCAGCAGCATAAAGCTGGTGACAATACTAGTAGCCCCGACAATAATTCGACTATTAATAGAGGTCATTTTTAAATAAGAGCTTAGTTTTTTCATAATAATTTAAAATAAGGTTATTTAAACAAGGTTAAAACAATAACCTCTGCCACGCACAGTTTCGATAGGTTTTACTGTACCGTCAGGATCAAGTTTTTTACGCAGTCGCCCCATAATTACCTCAATGACATTACTATCACGATCTTCATCATGAGGGTAGAGATAGTCGGCCAGCTCGGATTTAGCAATCACTTTAGCATGGCGCCTCATTAAATACTCAAGTATTTTATATTCAAATTCAGTGAGTTCTAATGCGTTATTATCAAGCAGAGCCTGCTGACTATCAGGTATGATAGCAATATTGCCATAACTTAATTGTTCACTGGTGCTATTAGCTGCACGTCGTAAAAGTGCATTAATGCGGGCTAAAAGTTCTTCCATATGAAAAGGTTTGACCAGATAATCATCAGCACCTGCTTCCAGGCCTTCAACTTTATCCTGCCAGCGACTGCGTGCTGTTAAGATAAGTACCGGGAGTTTGTTACCTGATTTTCGCAATTGCTTAATGATCTCAATACCTGATAATTCAGGTAGGCCAATGTCAATAATAGCAATATCAACGGGATACTCTATGGCGAAAAAAAGGCCTTCTTTGCCATTGCCAGTGACATCCACCACAAAATTTTCAGCTTTTAGCTGTGTGGCGATTTGTTGTTGAAGCTGAATTTCATCTTCAATGATTAGCGCGCGCATTATAATTCTCCGGAACCAGTGTGCTATCTTTTTAAATAAATAACTATAACCTATAATGAGTTAATATAGTATTTTACAAAGCCGATAAATAAACTTCATTCTGTGTAGTTTATTGATACAATAAGCAAAGCCAGCGGATCTCATCGATACGCTAAAAATTAACTAACCTGTAGTGTTGAATATGTCTGGAAATTCATTTGGAAAACTTTTTGTAGTGACTTCTTTTGGTGAAAGCCACGGTAAAGCCATTGGCTGTATTGTTGATGGTTGTCCCCCGGGACTTGAACTGTCAGAAGGCGATTTACAATTTGATTTAGATCGCCGTAAGCCAGGCACGTCACGTCATACCACTCAGCGCCGTGAAGATGATGAAGTACAGATACTATCAGGTATTTTTGAGGGTAAAACCACCGGAACTCCCATATCGCTGGTGATTTACAATAAAGATCAACGCTCCAAAGATTATGGTAATATCAAAAATACCTTCCGTCCGGGGCATGCTGATTATACCTATCAGCAAAAATATGGTTTTCGTGATTATCGAGGAGGAGGGCGTTCTTCTGCTCGTGAAACGGCATCTCGTGTGGCAGCCGGCGGCATTGCCAAAAAATATTTAAAAGATGTACATGGTATTGAGATCCGTGGTTATCTCTCACAATTAGGTCCGATAAAAACAGCCCAGCCCGGTGATGACAATTTTAATTGGCATAATATCAATAAAAATCCATTTTTTTCACCTGATGAAACCCAGGTGGAAGCAATGGAAAACTATATGGATGCTTTGCGTAAAGAAGGTAATTCCATTGGTGCTAAGATTTCAGTTGTCGCAACGGGTATGCCGGTAGGTTTGGGCGAGCCTATTTTCGATCGACTTGACGCCGATGTGGCGCATGCATTAATGAGCATTAATGCCGTAAAAGGTGTTGAAATTGGTGCCGGCTTTGACTGTATTGAACAAAAAGGCACTGAACATCGTGATGAAATTACCCCCGAAGGATTTTTGTCAAATCATGCGGGTGGAATTTTGGGCGGCATTTCCTCCGGTCAGGATCTGATTGCACATATTGCTTTAAAACCTACCTCCAGCTTGCACTTACCCGGTCAAAGTATTGACCTTGAAGGCAATCCAATTGAAGTGATCACCAAAGGGCGTCATGATCCCTGTGTTGGTATTCGTGCCACACCGATTGCAGAAGCCATGCTGGCAATCACTCTGATGGATCATTTAATGCGTAATAAAGCACAAAATGGTGATGTGCAGTCCAATACACCTGTTGTTCCTGCTGCTGTGAAATAAAGGCTGATGAGCGTATTTCTCTTTAGACTTAATTCTGAACCGACTTTTCTGCACCGAGCCGGTAAATTGTGATAAAACACATTCCTTACTGGCGATTATCCAGTTTTTACTGGTTTTATTTTGCCACTCTTGGTGCTTTTATCCCCTATTGGGGGCTCTACCTTGCTGACTCCGGTTATAGTGCAATTGAAATAGGCCAGTTAATGGCTGTTATTATGGGCACAAAGATCATTGCCCCTTATATATGGGGATGGATTGCTGATCATCGTGGTAATCGCCTGTTTATTATTCGCCTGGGTGCTGTATTAGCCGCCATTGCCTATGCTGGTATGTTTATCAGCAACACGTTCTGGTGGATATTTTTTGTTTTATTAGTATTTAGTTTTTTTTGGAATGCTATCCTGCCGCAATTTGAAGCCTTAACCTTTAATCATCTGGATAAAAACGATCACCAGTACAGTTGGGTGAGAGGCTGGGGTTCAGTGGGCTTTATCATTGCAGTTGTATCTGTAGGGATTTTATTAAACTCAATAGAAATTGCCAATTTACCTATTATAGTGCTGCTGTTATTAACGGGTATAGCGGTTACCACATTGATGATTTTTGATCATGCCGGTGCACCTCATGAAGATGTTCATTTGCCTATAGTGAAGATCCTGAAAAACAGGCAGGTGATTGCCTTACTGCTGGCCTGTTTATTTGTTCAGGCAAGTCATGGGCCATATTATACATTTTATACCATTTACGCAGAGTCACATGGCTATAGCAATTCATGGATCGGCATTTTATGGGCGGTAGGTGTTTTATCAGAAGTAGTTGCTTTTGCTATGATGCCCTGGTTAGTAAAACGCTTTGGTTTGAGAACATTGTTACTTGCCAGTTTATTTTCCGGTTCATTAAGATGGTTGTTAATTGGTTTTTATATTGATAATGTTTATATCACGGCCTTTGCACAGCTTTTTCATGCCTCTACTTTCGGCATCTATCATGCGGTAGCTATTGCCTATATTCATCGTTATTTTAAAGGTAAAAATCAGGGCAAAGGACAGGCACTGTACAGCAGTATCAGCTTTGGTCTGGGTGGTGCTATCGGCAGTCTTTATGGTGGTTATTTATGGGAAAGCCTTGGCGCAAGCTGGACTTTTTCTATAGCCGCCATATTATCATTTATTGCTTTTGCCATTTCATGGAAATTTACGCAAAAAGACTAGCCATATTACAGCGTTTCTCAAAGTACCCGTTCTCAAAATGCCCAGGTGAAAGCTTTTATTATGATCACAGGTCTATGTAGTTATACCATCACTGGAATCTATAATGAAAAAAGTTACTCTGGGTCGTCTGATTGTCTATCCCATCTTATTAATTGCCATCAGTATTGTTTTTAAAGATCAGCTGGTTTCGGCCCTGACTCAAAATAACGGTTTTGATCTGAGCGGCTCTCTTATTGATAGCAATGAAATCCATCATGGCGGCCCGGCTAAAGATGGTATCCCAGCTATTGATAAACCTGTTTTTATTGCTGCCAGGCAAGCTGATTACTTACATAATAAGGATATGGTTTTAGGTTTAGCCATTAATGGTATAGCTAAAGCTTATCCCATTAAAATTTTAAATTATCATGAAATTGTCAATGATTTCTTTTTAAAACAAGCAGTTGTCATCAGCTATTGTCCTTTATGCGGCAGCGGCATAGGCTATTCCGCCAATATAGAAGGTATAAACACCACCTTTGGTGTCTCAGGATTACTCTATAATAGTGATGTACTGCTATATGATAGAGAAACCAATTCTTTATGGTCACAGCTGTTATCCAAAGCCATCAGTGGTGAGCGAAAGGGGATAGAGCTGGACATGCTGCCGGTCAACCATACCACCTGGCAGGGCTGGAAAAAACAATATCCTGATACGGTTGTTCTTTCTGATAAAACAGGCTTTAAGCGGGATTATTCGCGCACACCTTATGGTAATTATGATAAGAGTCAGTCACTTTATTTCCCCGTAAGCCAACTCAATAAAGACTACCATCCTAAAGAGTATGTCCTTGGACTGAAACTATCGGGCAAAACTAAAGTCTATCCTTTTGCGGAACTTTCTAAAATTAAGTCACCCTACAAGGATTCATTTGCCGGCACTAATGTGACGATTGTTTTTGATGCTAAAAATCGGACAGGTAAAATTTTTGATGGGGGTCAAAATGAAATACCAATAGTGACTTCTTTCTGGTTTGCCTGGATGGCTTTTTATCCAGAGAGTGTGGTCTTTAAAGCATCCGACTAATAGCGCACTGCCGGGGTTTCAATTTTAAGGCCATTACCACGGGCATTGAGATAAATTTCCAGATTGCGAAATTCATCGGATTCCTGCTCAAATGTTTCGGCACGCAGAGAACGAAAACACTCTCTTAAGCGCTGCGGCAGGTTGACGATTTTTTGTGATTCTAAACGAAATTCCGGAAAGCCGTTAGTATGTCCCTGTGATAATTTTTGTCCACGCAACATCTTGCCTGTATAAGTATCGTGGCATTGTGCACAGGTCATTTCCATTTGCCCAAAGCGGGTGAAATAGAGTTTTTTACCTGCCTGGTAATAGGGCTGCATAGCACCACTGATGTCAACATTGACCTTTTCTCCAAATGCCTTGTTGCGAATATAGGTTTCTAAGGCTAATAACTGCTGATCGTCATAGAGTAGCGGGAAGTTTTCCAGCCGCTCTGTCCAGCAGACTTGTATTTGATCTCTAAGGCTAAGCGGCTGCTGTAATTTTGGACTGAATTTCGGGTACTGAGCAATACTTTTTGGTGCAAACTTTTCACCATCATCACCATGACAGGCGG
>WTAX01000015.1 GCA_013139395.1 Gammaproteobacteria bacterium
AAGAAGGCGCTCTAAAGCCCTGGCCATACATCAGCTTAGTCGTCAGTTTTTTGCTGGTTTTCCAGGTTAGTGCGACACGAGGATTGAGTGTATTGCCAAAATCAGAGTAATGGTCATAACGAGCACCCGCGGTTAACTCCCAATTATCAGCAAAAGCCCAGACATCCTGTACAAACACATGCGTTATCTTTCGAGTTTTTTCTGGTGCAAAAGCATAAGGAGTATCTGAAATATCTACCTCTGGCCCGCCAGCAGGTAATACCATGCCATCTGGCCCTGTACCAAAATTAACTTGCTGTTCAACACGATACAAATCCTGCCAGTCATATCCCGCACCAATGCGAACATTATGCTGATTAAAGCCAGAGTATATACCACTTGCCTCGAAACTTATCTGGCGTTCGGCTGAACTCATATGATTGAGCTTTCCATCTGGATAGCTCCCATCAGGAGGGCTTTCCTGAAAACCATCATTCGATGAATAATCAAGATCCTGATAATGCAGCTTTGCACTAACACCCCAGTCTTTAGCAAAAGTCTTATTATCGTAGAGCAAGTCAAGATCTATGCGTTCATCATCGGCACTGGTCACAGGATCGAGAAAACCAGCTCCAGTGATTCCAGTCTCCAGATCATCATGCTTCATATAGTTCGCAAGAAAACGCCAATGATCGTTGGCAATAGAAAAACGTATATCCTGATTATCCCAGCCATATTGAGCTTTTCCAGCTGCATTGGATCGATCTGCCTTAATAAAGGGATCGTGGCCATCTGTAGTAGAAAATTCTGCCGTCATACCAAGGTCAAAACCATTCCATTGTCCGCCAGACTGCATAAAGGCCGTTTTAGTATCAAAACTACCTGCCCGCAAGCCAACTTCTGTGTCTTCAATTTTACCCGCAGTCTTAGTGATAACATTAATCACGCCGGCACTGGCATCTGCACCATATAGAGCAGAACCGGGGCCACGAATCACTTCAATACGCTCAATGGCACTAACCGGAATACCCTTCCAGAAAATTCCGAAAGCCCACATCAGATCTCTGGTATCATTACCATTAACCATCAGCAAAGTCTGGAAGCTACCCGTGCCGCGCATATGCACCAGGGGTCTGTTACCAAAGTGATTCGCATTGATATGAACACCCGGCACACTTTCCAGTATATCCGTCAGATTGGTTGCGCCAGTCATTTTGATGTCTTCGGCGGTAATTACTGTCACCGTTGCAGGAGCCTTATCAAGCGTCTGCTCTGTACCTGTAGCAATAATGACTTTAACTTGTGACAATTCTTCCAGGCTCAAATCAAGCAGAGAATCACTATCACTTTCTTCTGTAAAAGAGTCTGCATAGGAGAATGAGGTAAACAATAAGCAACAGCTCCCGATAAGAGTTGTGCTTATTTTTGAATAAAATTTCAGATTAAGTGTCTTCATCAGACTTATTGCCGCAATACCGATAGAGAAAAGACACAGATTGTGGTGATTTTGAGTGCTTTATACCAGGACAACATAACTATAAACTCTGATACCAATAAATTACTGATAAGTGTAGCAGAACAAGCCAATTTTTACCTATTTTTTATGGTGATATATAGAGTTGATTTCTGTATAGCGTTGGCTATTTGGAAATAAATACTCAGTAGTGACAAAAAAGCTTCATTATTCTCATAAATCATATAAGCTTATACAAATAATTAAACCAATAGGAATCAATATGTTTAGAATATTTGTTGTTTTCGTTTTACTTTATTCAGTCAATTCATTGTACGCATCTGAACAGGATATTGCGTCAAAAATTGTTACTGAAGTGTGCCAGCATTGTCATGGTCTTGAAGGTGAAGCTTCTAATATTCTTTATCCAAGACTCGCTGGACAGCATAAAAATTATATGATTAAACAATTACATGATTTTCGCAGTGGTAAACGAAAAGGTACGATGAATGATATGGCTGCCGAATTAAAAGATGATGAGATTGTTGCTTTGGCTGCTTATTTTAGTGCTAAGCCGACACTTGCTCATCGGGTTCGAGATAAGGAATTTTCTCAGGTTGGCTGGTATATTTTTCATCGCGGTAATAAATATTCCGGCGTACCAGCCTGCGCATCCTGTCATGGTGATAATGGTGAAGGCTCTGACAAACTGCCCCGTTTAGCCGGTCAGCACAAACGTTATGTGGCAGATCAATTAAATCTGTTTCACGAACGTGAACGAAATAATGACAATGCCATTATGCATTCTGTAGCATCAAAGCTTACTGAAATGGAAATTGAAGCCGTTGCCAATTATGTCAGCGGGCTTAAATAATCACTTTCATTATTCCAGGATTATGCTTAGGGTCTCGAAATATCAGGATTCAAGCGGATTGAGTAAAGCCATTAAATCTTCCTGAGAAAATTGCGGGCCTTTAGGGCTGGATGGTGCAGCCTTATCCACTTTTTTATCCTGATAAAGCGCATCCGCCAGTTTTTGTTTATTCTTCTGCATTTGCAGGATTTTTTCTTCTACTGTTTCTTCTGTCAGCAGTTTATAAACAAACACGGGTTTATCCTGACCTATGCGATAAGCTCTATCCGTTGCCTGCCGCTCAACGGCCGGGTTCCACCAGGGATCATAATGAATAACGGTATCTGCGGCAGTAAGATTCAGCCCTACACCACCGGCCTTTAAGCTAATCAAAAAGACCTGAGCATCGCCCTCCTGAAAGCTCATAATCACGTCATCACGATTTTTTGTCTGCCCGGTGAGTTTTGCATAACTAATGTTATATTTGTTTAGCTCTTCTTCAATAAAGCCCAGCATTTTAACAAATTGAGAAAAGATAATAATTTTTCGCCCTTCTTCTATCATTTCAGGCACCATTTCCATCAGCATATCCAGCTTGGCAGATACATTCACATCTTTTGCTTTGCTCAATGACAGCAGTCTTGGGTCACAACAGGTCTGACGCAATTTTAATAAGGCATCCAGGATCATTATCTGACTGCGAGCCAGGCCTTTTTTGCTGATTTCTTCACGTACTTTCTCATCCATCGCCAGACGCACGGTTTCATACAGATCCCGTTGTTTGCCTGAGAGTGGTACGGTACGGATCATTTCTGTTTTTTCCGGCAGTTCAGTGGCAACCATTTCTTTGGTGCGACGCAGCATAAAAGGCTTAATACGCTTATGTAATTGCTGTTGTCTGTCCTGATCCCCCTGTTTTTCTATGGGACTGCGAAACAGGCGGTTAAATCGATCTTGTGTACCGAGAAAACCCGGCATTAAAAAATGGAATAGAGACCAGAGTTCACCCAAATGGTTTTCCATTGGTGTGCCGGTCATACATAAGCGATGTTTAGCCTTGAGTTTAAAAATAACCTGAGAGGTTTTAGAGCGGGCATTTTTTATATTTTGTGATTCATCTAAAATGACATAATTATACTGCTGCTGCTCATGAAATTCTTTATCTCTTAACATTAAGGCATAAGTGGTCAGGACGATATCATATTCACTAATATCCTCAAAAAGCGCTTTGCGCTGAGGGCCATGTAATAGTATTAGTTTTAAATCCGGAGTAAAGCGCTGTGCCTCACGTTTCCAGTTTCCCATCAAGCTCGTCGGTGCAATAACAAGAGAAGGCAGCTTATCAGCCTCATTATCTTTATTTGAATGATGCTGTTTTTCATATAGCAGATGGGCGAGAGCCTGTACGGTTTTACCCAGTCCCATATCATCAGCCAGAATGCCGTTGAATTGATATTCACGGGTAAACTGCAGCCAGTTTAAGCCTTGCTGCTGATAGTCTCTTAGTTCTGTTTGCAAGTTATCAGGAGGCTCAACAGCCTCTATGCCCTTAAAGTCCTGAATTTTTTTACTCAATGCTCTTAACTGCTCAGCACCCTGCCATTTTAGCGTGGGATCATTAAGCAGTTCGCCTAACTGCATACCCTGATGTTTGCTAAACTCCAGATTGCCTTTATCATTTAAGGCATGAGTATCATACAGCTCAACCAGAGTATCAAAAATCCCCATAATTCTTTCTGACGGCAACTTTATCCAGCGGGGGTTATTCTCATCTTCGGATACCGGCAGAATAATATGTTCGCGCGCTAAAATCCGGCTTCTCATTTGTGCCGGATCTTTTTCTAAGGCCAGCAATTCAACCAGTGAAGGTAATAGGTTAATGGTCTGGCCGTTTAACTCAATACCCAGACTGATTTCGAACCATTCTTTATCCTCTTTTTCCTGCAGTTCACCATACCATTCATCAGCTTCTTCAATTTGCATATTAAAACTGTCATCAAAATGAATGTTCCAGCCCTGCTCCTGCAGCTGAGGAATAATTTCATATTGAAAATCATGCCAGTACCATAGTGATGCGGTGGCTGAATCAGCCATTATGGTTTGATCCAGTTTATTCAGTCCGCTCAGCCCCATTTTAGCGGCACTCACAAAGTGATGCTTAGCAAGTAATTCAAGGCATTGCTGTTCAAAGCTGACATCACGTGCTATCTGATATTGCTGCTTGTCCTGCTGCTCTTGAACAAGGATCCGATAAGTACTGCTTATTTTTTCAGGCTGAATTAAATGACCACCATAATCAAAACGTAAACTCAGCAAATGCACTCGCCGCCCACCAATGTCTTCATTTGCCGTGGTGGAGTGCAGTAACACATCAGCTATGGGTTTATCATTAATGTGAATGATTTCGGAGGTGAATTCAACCGGCATTGGCACTGCGTTCTCCGGCCATGCCTGCACCAGCTGCTCACTGACCTTTTGTGCCATAGTGTCAGGAATGGGAGGAGCGCTTAGTAGTTTAAGAATTTGCTGCGTCGATAAATCAGAATGTTGGGCAAGTCCAATTTCATTATTTTCGCTGTCAATATAATAAAAGTGCTTCAGACGGAATGAGTCCTGTGCCTCCGGCAACATGTTAACACTCAGTTCATATTGTTTTTCTGTATGCAGCCATGACAATTCCAATAGTCGTTTGTCACCCCATTGCATGGGCTGATTGAGTTCCTGCGTCAGCCAGAACAGACGCTGAGTTTTTAATAATTTTTTTAATGTGAGCTCGCCGATATCACCTTTGATCGCATAATTATTCTGACGGTAAAAAAGCCCTCGTCCGGTCATGCTATAGAGCAGGCCGGCAATTTCAACATCTTGCTCATTGTGTTCAAAATTCAGATGTGAGGTATAACCATCGACTAAATCTTCTAAACTCTGCGCTCTGCTCTTACCAAATCCGCCTTTCTTAAGCTGCCTGGCAACGATGGAGACAATTTCAATCCCGGAGTCGTTATCAGCAGGAGTCATTAAATAAAGTAAAACATTATTATGAACAGTCCTGGTATTGCTCCTGAGATCGGATACGCTTAAATGACTGTCTGAAGTTTCTGGATTAAAGGAGTGAAGCCAGTTCTCAACATCTTTTTCATTCTGCTGAACATGATGACCTGATTGTGCCTTTTCAGCACTTATCTGTGCATTTTCCTGGGCAAATTTAAGCAGTGCTGCTATCGCATGCTTACAACGAAAACCAACAGGACAATCACATTCACCAATAATACTGGTGTGCTGTGCAGTCACCTTTAGCGTGACCATCGTATTGTAGGCAAAACCCCGACAGCCAAAGACATCAGCATAAATCTTAATATCCTGACCCGTTGCAGATTCAATATTGGTAATTTCAACCCGATCACTTTCAAAGTAGTCGATACCTCGACCTAAGGTCGCTGGACTAAAGGAGTTTTTTATGGCTATTTCTGCAATACCAGCTTGTGCCAGCATCAGGATATATTCTTCATTCATTCTTTATTTGTTCATTAATTCGAGAGTTAATTACTACTTCCCTGAGGAGGAGCATCCTCAAAGTCTTCATCGCGAGCCTCCATAGGTGGTAATTTTTTGCCTCCAAAAATACTATCAAAACGCCAGGTCATAAAGTTGGGTGTAGTGACATAGGTTTTTTTGACAATAAATTC
>WTAX01000090.1 GCA_013139395.1 Gammaproteobacteria bacterium
TAAATTTTTTGTTAGTGTAGTAGGCAATTTCCGTTTAATCAATCTGGAAGACTGCTTTTCCAGAATTGGCTTGCTTTTCTTTTTGTTTTTCAATTTCCAGATGGGTGGTATCAGGTATTTTAACTGCTTCTGGTTTAATGCCAATGCCTTCAAGTGTCCCATCCTGAGCCGCAGACATAGATAAATCACTGGTATCAGGGATATCAATAGGTGTTTGTTTTGGGCTTTGGGCAGAAAGAGCTGTATCGTCCTGAGCGGCTACATTGAGATCACTAATGTCAGGTAATTCTACGGCATCGACCTTAACGGCAAACTCTTCCATGCTGCCCGTGTTAGCTTCACTCATTGTCAGCTTGTCAATATCAGGTAATACCACGGCTTCTACTATTTGGGCAAATTCTTCCAATGAACCGGTTTCAGCTTCTGACATGCTTAAATGACTGATATCAGGTGCTTCTATATCATCTTGTTTATTACGGGTAATTGGTATATCTGAACCGACAGGCGCAAGCTGCAGGCCTTTTTCTTCACTGGCAGTGCTTTGTTCAATTGATTTTTTATCTGTGTCTGTGGATTCAGACGTAGAGGAGTTATAGTTTACTAAAGAGGCAAGTCCGGAACTAAGATTATTTGAAGTTTTAGAAGAAGTAGAGGTATTTGCTGTGTGACTTGTTTCAGTAATCGGTGTAGAGGGTTTTTCTGAAGATTCTATTTTTACTGCTTTAACAATGGCACCTGCTTTTTTTATAACGGCGAGGTATTTTTTGGTGGACTCTGTATCAAGGTTCTTTTTTATAATGATTGATTTGCCGGAAAATAAGGCATCTGTTTTAGCAGTATCAGTTTTGAATAATCGAGAGATATTATTCTTCACTTCATCCAGTGAAGCACCGTCAATAATTTTTCCCTGAAAAATAAGATTATAATGTGCCATCGTTATACCAAGATTTTTATAGTAATTTAGTGTAACTATAGCACATTATAGCGAGTGTTATGGAGACAACTTATGTCATATCTATCACACTCTGTAGTAAAATAAAGTCATTGAGAAATGACTTTTTACTGGATTTAAAGATTGCTGTTAACAAAGTCCCAGTTAACCAGATTCCAGAATGCAGCAACATAGTCAGGACGGGCGTTACGGTAATCAATATAGTAAGCATGCTCCCAAACATCACAGGTCATTAGCGGAGTAACGCCATCAGTCAGAGGACAGCCGGCATTGGAAGTTTTGACGATTTCAATGGCGCCAGCGCTGTTTTTAACTAACCATGTCCAACCAGAACCAAAGTTAGTAACACAAGCCGCTGTAAATTCTTCTTTGAATTTATCAAATGAACCGAATGTTGAATTAATGGCATCAGCAATGGCACCAGTCGGCTCACCGCCGCCATTAGGGCTCAGGCAATTCCAGTAGAAAGTGTGATTCCATACTTGTGCAGCATTATTGAAGATGCCGCCATCAGATTTTTGAATGATTGACTCTAAAGACATACCTTCAAAATCAGTACCAGCAACAAGATTATTCAAATTAACAACATAAGTGTTGTGATGTTTGCCATAATGGAACTCAAGAGTCTCTTCAGAAATATGAGGTGCCAGTGCGTTTTTTTCATAAGGTAAAGCGGGTAATTCAAAAGCCATGTTATTGCTCCATTGTGGTTTATTTGTTCTTAAATAGTTCTTTTGAACGAAGTATAAAACATTTTTTGTTATAATACCACAGTAAAAAGGTTGGTTATTAAAAGTTTTTTGATTTTTACCTTTATCAAGCGGGTAATAAGGGTAAAATATGTGTTTACTAAAGTATTGAGTGAGTGGCCTGTCTAACTATGAATCCTATTGAACTGAGTATCTTTGTCAGTCGCATTGAATCCATTTGTGAAGAAATGGGTGCCGTGTTACGTCGTAGTGCTTTTTCACCGAATATCAAAGATCGTCTGGACTATTCATGTGCTGTTTTTGACGGCACAGGTGAACTTTGCGCTCAAGCTGCTCATATCCCCGTACACCTGGGTAGTATGGCCTATGCGATGTCCGATATCGTCAAAACGCAATCATGGCATCATGGCGATATGTTAGTGTTGAATAACCCGTATCTGGGCGGCACGCATTTACCTGATGTCACTATGATTGCCCCCGTCTTTTCCAATAATAACAAAAAAAATGACAATAAACCTATAGCTTTTGTGGTTAATCGTGCTCATCATGCTGATATTGGTGCAGATACACCAGGCTCCATGCCGATGTCTCATTCACTTCATGAAGAAGGACTGATTATTTCTCCTGCATTCATTATGCGTAATGAGCGAGTGGATGATTCAATACTGGCAAATATTACCTCTAATATGAGTCGTCCGGATTCAGCAAAGGGTGATTTTCTGGCACAAATCAGTGCCAACCAGACGGGTGTCATTCGTTTAAATGAATTGATTAAGCAACTGAATGCCAAACATTTTGTTTCAGCCTTAGTGCATTTGAATGATTATGGTGAGCGTATTGCCAGAAGTGCATTGGCAAAAGTGCCCAATGGTACTTATTGCTTTCAAGATTTTATGGATGATGATGGTGCGGGACAAACAGATATTAAAATTAAAGTGGCTATCCATATTAATGAGCAGGGTATTAAAGTGGATTTTACCGGAACAGAACAACAGGTAAAAGGCAATATCAATTGCCCGCTTTCTGTCGCAGCGGCAGCTGTCTATTATGTGTTTCGCTGCTTAATGCCAGCACAAACTCCCGCCTGTGCCGGTACTTTTAGAATGATAGAGCTGCAGGCACCGGAAGGCTGTTTGCTTAATGCTAAATATCCTGCTGCTGTTGCTGCGGGTAATGTTGAAACCTCAACACGGGTTGTAGATGTGGTGTTGGGTGCATTAGCACAACCTGTGCTGAAAACAGATGAAAAAAATAATAATTTACTGGCTGGAAAAATTCCATCAGCCAGTTATGGTACGATGAATAATATTGCTATGGGAAGTCGTGAAACTAACAATCAATGGGATTATTATGAGACAATTGGCGGTGGTCATGGTGCCAGTCAGGCTTTTCCCGGATTAAGCGGTGCTCAGGCACATATGACCAATACCTTAAATACACCGATTGAATCATTAGAACATCATTACCCGTTACGAGTGACTCGTTATTGTCTGCGTGAAGCATCGGGTGGTCAGGGGCTTAATGCCGGGGGAATGGGCTTGATTCGTGAAGTTGAATTTTTGCAGGCAACACAGATCACCCTGCTCACTGAACGACGCCATTACTCTCCCTGGGGATTAGCCGGTGGTGAGCATGGCAAAGTGGGAGAGAATTCTCTGGACGGTGAGTTGTTAGCCGGTAAAATTTTTTTTACTGCTCAGGCGGGACAAAAATTAACAATAAAAACACCCGGCGGTGGCGGCTGGGGTAAGCTTTAACCTAACTTTTAACCTAACTTTTAACCTAACTTTTAACCTGATTTTGGAAATGGGAAATGGGAATAATGAATAATAAGAGTATTGTAACAACTGGTTTAATAGCAGCAGTCGCTCTGACAATGTCAGCATGCAGTACTGTCAGGGATACCACAGACTGGATTCCAGGTGTTGACAGTAATGAAGAAATAAAAGCAGAAGAACAAAAAGAAATGCGTGCAGCGATAGAGAGAGAACGTGAGCTTTATGCCGATAAAAATGCCTTTGCTCCCATCAGTCGCAGCGCATCAGAAGCAGATGCTCGAATTAGTGTGCAGATCAGTCAAAAATATGCTGCAGCAGAAGCTATCAATCCTGAAGACATTGGTATTGAAGTGAATGCCGGTGTGGTGACACTGACGGGTAATGTCGGTTCAAATGACAATGCAGTGAGCGTCATTTCTATTGCAAAAAGCACAGCGGGTGTTTCCCGGGTGATCTCTAAATTGGTGGTCATTAACGTCAGGACACAAGAGTAAACAGCTTCGCTTTCAATTATTACATAATAAGAAAAAGGTTTAATTATGTGTGGTATCTGTGGTGATTATCATTTTGATGGTTCAAAGCCCGATCTGAATGTTATTGACAACATGTTGCAGAAACTGGAACGTCGTGGTCCGGATAATAAAGGCGTATTTCATGAAGACTCCATAGCGCTTGGGCATCGAAGACTCTCTATTATTGATTTGTCAGAACGATCCAATCAGCCAATGGTGGATAATGAGCTTCAGCTTGCGTTAGTTTTTAACGGCACTATCTATAATTACCCTGAATTACGCAAAGAGTTGACGGCTAAAGGCTATCATTTTTTCTCTGAGGGTGATTCTGAAGTGATCCTCAAAGCCTATGCTTATTGGGGTGAACAATGCGTTGAACGACTGCACGGCATGTTTGCTTTTGCCATATTAGATTTGCGTGATTATAGTTTATTTGTTGCCCGTGATCGTCTGGGTATTAAACCACTGTATTATAGTCTGGACAATAATCGCTTTGTTTTTGCTTCTAATATGCAGGCTCTATTGGCTGCTGGACATATCAATACAGAAATTAATCCTATAGGTTTACATCACCAACTTACATTACATGCGGTAATACCTGCTCCTGATACTATCCTGGAAGGTGTGAAAAAGCTTGCTCCGGGTACAACACTTAAAATAGATGCTAATGGTGGTATGCAGCATCATCGATACTGGCACCTCAAAGCAAATCGAGATCCCGCTAAAGCCAGTTGGAGTGAAGCCGACTGGACTGAAGCCATTCATGACAGCCTGATGGAAGCAGTCAAAAAACGCTTAACAGTCGCCGATGTGCCCGTTGGCGTGCTGCTCTCCGGTGGTCTGGATTCAAGCTTACTGGTGGCTTTGCTGGCCGAAGCAGGTGTGAATGATATTCGCACATTTTCTATCGGCTTCAAGGATATCGGTGATGAGCAAGGCAGTGAATTTGAATACAGTGATCAGGTTGTTGAACGTTATAATACCATTCATCACAAATACATGATCCCTAACCAATCAGTACTGGAACGCTTACCTGAAGCCATTACGCATATGGCAGAGCCCATGGTTGGTCAGGATGCTGTTGCCTTTTATCTGCTGTCAGAAAAAGTATCGCAAGAAGTTAAGGTTGTACAAAGTGGTCAGGGTGCCGATGAAGTTTTTGCCGGATATTTCTGGTACCCAAAAATGGTGGAAGCTGCTCGTGATAGAGATCGCCGTAAAAAGGGTAGTGAAGTCGACTGTTTCGCCCCTTATTATTTTGATCGCCATCATGATGAATTCTTACAGGCAGTCCGTTCGCCTTATCATGGAAAGGATTATACCAGCGAACTGGTTAATGACTTACTGACAGCACCTTATGCTGATGATTATTTAGATAAAGTACTGCGCATGGATACCACCACATTAATTGTCGATGATCCGGTTAAGCGAGTGGATAATATGACCATGGCCTGGGGATTAGAAGCCAGGGTGCCCTTTTTAGATCATAAGCTGGTGGAACTGGCCGCACAGATGCCTGCCCAATATAAGATCGGCAAGCAGGGCGGCAAACATATGTTAAAAACCATCGCTCGGGGGAAAATCCCTGATGCCGTGATTGACCGTCCTAAGGGCTATTTCCCCATGCCGGCATTAAAATATGTGCGTGGTGAATTTTTGGATATGATGACGGATGTGTTGACTTCTCAACGCTGTCGGGAGCGAGGTGTTTTTGAACCGGCCTATATCCAGCGATTGCTGAAAAATCCGGAAGCCGAAGAGAATATGACACGCTTACAAGGCAGTAAACTCTGGCATATGGCACTATTAGAAATGTGGCTGCAAACCCATGTTGGCTGATTTTACTCAAAATCACTCTTGAAATCGAATGTTGCTATCCTTATATAAGGATTAACTTATTAAATTAGTCAACTTTCCCCTAACATTTTTAACAACGAATGAGGCCAGTTTTATGGACGTTATGCAACGTATCGATGATGCAGTAAAAAGTAATCCTATTGTGATTTTTATGAAAGGCACACCACAAATGCCGTCTTGCGGATTTTCTGCCCGTGCTGCAGAAGCGCTGACAAGTACTGGTGTTGAGTTTTCTTATGTGAATGTATTAACCGATCCAGA
>WTAX01000209.1 GCA_013139395.1 Gammaproteobacteria bacterium
TTTTCATGGGGAAGGCACGTTATCGTCAACGTGATCTGCTCTGGTTTATCCAGGATACAGGAGTTAAAGCACTACCTGTAGTAAGCTTGATCAGTATTCTAATGGGGATAGTTCTGGCCTTTCTTGCAGCTATGCAGCTGGCACTTCTTGGCGTAGAAATTTACACCAGCAACCTGGTTGCAGTGGGGATGACGCGAGAGATGGCCCCTCTAATGACAGCCATTATAATGGCTGGTAGAACTGGAGCTTCTTTTTCTGCTCAACTAGGTACTATGCAGGTCAATGATGAAATAGATGCGTTTAAAACACTGGGCATTTCACCCATTGAATTTCTGGTATTGCCGCGTATGCTGGCACTGGTTCTTATGCTGCCCATATTGACTATTTATGCTGACCTGCTTGGTATTATTGGAGGACTGCTGGTGAGTACTAATATGTTTGATTTTTCCCTTATTCAAGCTATTAATCAAACAGCACAATCCATAGGACTGATTGATATTTTTATTGGACTATTCAAAGCTGTCGTCTTTGCTTTCCTTATTGCAATGTCGGGATGTTATTATGGTATTCATTGCGGTCGTTCTTCTGCTTCTGTTGGTATTGCCACAACTAATGCAGTCGTGATGTCTATTGTCAGTATTGTAATTGCGGACTCAATTATCACAGTTATTAGCACTCTTATCTGGAAGATCAGCATTGTCAGTTAAATCGCATCATAAAATACCACACATTGAGGTGAAAGGCCTGACGATGGCCTATGGTGATTCGATTATCCAGCAAGATCTCAACTTTACCATTTATCATGGAGATATTTTTATTATTATGGGTTTAAGCGGATGTGGTAAAAGCACATTGCTAAGACATATGGTTGGACTCATTCAGCCCACGAAAGGTGATATTTTTTATAATGGTGAAAGTTTCTGGAATGCTGATGAAATACAACAAAAAAACATCATGAAAAAACTGGGTATTGCATACCAAAGTGGTGCCTTGTGGAGCTCCTTGACTCTGGAAGAAAATGTTGCCTTACCGCTTGAAGAATATACCAATCATGATACTGATACCATAAAGGCATTATGTTCATTAAAATTAGCTCAGGTTGGGTTGTCAGGTTTTGAAGGTTTTTATCCGGCAGAGATCAGTGGAGGTATGAAAAAAAGAGTGGGACTTGCCCGGGCAATGGCTCTGGACCCGGAGATATTATTTTTTGATGAACCTTCAGCAGGTTTGGATCCGATAAGTGCTTATCTATTGGATGAATTAATTGTTAATATTCGTGATAATCTTAATTCCACCATTGTTATCGTTACTCATGAGCTGGCCAGCATTAATAATATTGCCAATAATTCTGTTTTTCTTGACCTTGTTTCTAAAACACAAATTTCTGGGGGTGATCCGCAAATTTTACTGCAGGAATCAAAAGATCCCAGAATAATCGATTTTCTCACCCGGGGTAAGGGTATACAAAATATTAAGAGTAATTGTTAATGAAGAATAACAAAACAAATCCGGCGTTGATCGGTTTATTTGTTCTGGTTGCTGTCGGGTTAATGAGCGCAGTCATCCTGTATTATTCGGCTAATTTATTTTCTGACAATAAACAAACGTATAACATTATGCTTCGTACCAGTACTGCTGGATTGGATATCGGAGCTCCTGTGGTATTACAAGGTGTGAAAATAGGTGAAGTAACTGATATTGTTGTGGGTTTTAACCACAAGATCAATCAATTTGAAGTACAGGTTAACATTGTTATTGATAGAAATAAGGTCAAATGGCCTATGGAAATAGCTCAGACCAATAATGATGAGCTTAGAAGTTCACTGATAAAAAAAGGTCTCAGAGCTAAACTTGCAATGCATAGTCTGATTACCGGAAAATTAATGATTCAGATTGGATTTCACCCTGGAAGCAAGTTGGTTTTAGCGGGACTTGAAAATGAAATTCCAAGTATTCCATCAACCAGTTTAAATAAGCTTATGGAAGATGTTGCTGCACTGGATATCAAAAAAATTAATGACCGAATTGAAAAACTAGCTAATGGACTGGAACGCCTGCTCACGGATGGTAATAAGCTGATTAATGGCATGGATCGGATTTTTAATGATGGACAAATGCAAGCAATTGAAGATGAATTATTAGTCACTTTAAAAGATATTCACATCACCGTTAATGAGTTAAATAAGCAAATAGCTCCCCTGACAAGCAATCTAAATAACGTCATTGTAGATACACAGCAGTTGCTCAGCAAGGTAGATTCAAAAGTTGATGGGATAAGTCAGAGTATAATATATGCTGGAAGTGAAGTTGGTGATTTATCCAGGTTGCTGAAAAAAAATATTATCCCGCTTCTGGATAGTTTAAAAATTGCTGTTAATAATGTTGAATCTATAATTAAAAAAGGTTCACCGTTGCGTGTTGAATTAGTCAATGCCTTAAGAAATATTAATAAAGCAACTCTTTCTCTAAATGAGTTTGCTGATTATCTGGAACGTCATCCAGAAGCTCTTCTTAAAGGTAAAAGGTAAAAAAGCCATGAACAAAATATCATTTAATATTTTAATTTTATGT
>WTAX01000294.1 GCA_013139395.1 Gammaproteobacteria bacterium
GATAATTTTTCATCCCACCAGGGTTCTATGCTTTCACTTTGAAGTCTTTCAATAATTTGGATTGCTATGTCCCGGTCATCTTTTTCATAGCTAATAAAACATTCGATTCGCATAATACAGAGCCCATAGTCAATAAGTACAATTACATTGTGTAAAATACTCATTATTTATTTTTTTGAACCATTGCAATCTATGCTGGTAATTCAAGAAGAACATATCGTGTAGATGGGATATTGAGTATTGAAAAACACAATTCCAACTTTACCTTTTTCAATAATAAAACTGAGAAATCTATCTAATTATCACATAAAAATTCAGTATTGTATAAATTATCTAGAGTATTTGTGTTGATCAAATTCATAATCTGGAATGTAAACTACTTACAAATAATTATTTTCTATATCTGTAGTATATTATTTAGAATCAAAGGGCAGTTATTGATAGACTAACTATCAATTTCATTAACCTGAAAATATTCATTTAAATTGATCTATTTTCTCATTAAGTGAGGTTGTTTTAATGGTTTCAATTAATTCATTAACGTTAAATGAATGATGTTTCTCGTAGACCACTCCCATCTGAGGCATATTTGCCAAATCTGTTTCACGGGCATGTTCAACAAAACCTTTATTTCTCCAGAAAAAACCAAATGGCATTGTCGTTGGAATCACCACAACATAAAACAATGCTCTGACTATAATGGCTGAGATAAGTGATGTACTGGCTAAAATAAGATAGGTCCATAGTGATTGATGCTCTGTCAATAACAGACTTAAACTAATGATTAATGACAGTCCCAGCAAACTATTTCTTAAACCGTAAGCATAGCCATAAGTGGTTGTTTGTTCATAAAATGAAGCAGCACCCTCGCTTTTAGCAGATTGTAGACTTTGGCAATGAGACCATAAACCTATCATTTCAACCGTTAATCCAATACTGATCGTTAATAATAAGAGATTATTCAACTGCTGAGGTATCACACCATTGCTGTATTAAATAACGCTTCCATAAGATTTCATCCATCCCACCAGAATAAGGAATACCAGGTTTTGATTATAGAAGACGAGTCATGATATATTTGTAGGAAATTGATGTTTTGAAGTGTAGGAAATAACAGATAAATCAGATTTTTCTAACCAAGCATTGCAGTAGACAAGCCGCTGAATGCCATGTTATCAATCTACTTCCCATCTTTTAATTATTTCAATTGCTGCTTTCTGGAAAAATTCCGTCAGTTACTCACATATTAGAATGACAGGTTTGGGATGTTTTTGATGGCATGTGAAAAATGTTGAAAGTTTGTATCCTACTGATTGAGCCTGAAAATCTATCATTAATAATTGCAGCTTTTTACCCACTCAATTCTATATAAGAAATACCAAATATACCGCTATAGGTCATGCAATGCCATTAACTTAAGGATAATTGTTTCTTTTTCATCAACTTACGGTTATTATTCTTTCTAACAACTAAAGTTATTAGGGAAAAACAGATGAATTCTTCAAAAAGCACGATAAATTGTTCATTATTTGACCCAAATTGTACAAAATTTAACCACTAAAATATTTTCAACAGACTTCCTCATACAACATCGCAAATCCGAAAAAGATTTTACCCGAAAGCGTTCTCTTACATTTCCTCGTTTAATTAGCTTTATGCTGAACATGATTAATGGCTCCATTCAAAGCGAGCTAAGCCGGTTTTTCCAAATTGTGGATGATAGTCCTGTTGCTATAAATTCTGTTACCACCGCAGCATTTTGCAAAGCCCGAAAAAAGATTTCTTATAACGCATTTAAAGCACTTAATAATTGTTTGATTGATACATTTTATGATTCATCCAACGTTAGACTGTGGAATGGATATAGATTATTAGCAGTAGATGGTTCAGTTACTCACCCATCAAGGACTCCTGAATTATTAGAGTATTTTGGCAAAGCCAGAAACCATGCAACCAGACCAGCTGTACGTATTTCTCAACTCTATGATGTACTCAATAAATTGAGTATTAATGTGCAAATTGATCCCTATTCTACCGGTGAAAGAACTCAAGCTGTTCAGCATTTAGAATATACACAGGAAAATGATTTGATCCTATATGACAGGGGTTATCCTGCGGTTTGGTTTTATATTCTTCATCAAGTAAAGAAAGTTAATTTTTGTGCACGTGTCACACTTGATTCATCCAATGCCTTAAAAGATTTCTTACGTTCTGGCAAGAATGAAGATATGGTATTTTTACCTTGTGTTGATAAATCTCTTAAGTATTGCCTGGAAGAAAATTTACCCACATCATCGGTTAAAGTAAGATTAATACGTATCACGTTACCATCAGGTCAAACAGAAATATTAGCAACTTCTTTAGTTGATAAAAAAATCTATCCCTATGCAATTTTCAAAGATTTATATTTCCAAAGATGGGGTGTTGAAGAAGATTATAAATTAATGAAAAGTCGACTGACTATTGAAAACTTTTCAGGGACTTCCGTAGAAGCTGTGCTGCAAGATATTCATGCAAAAGTATTAACAAAAAATATTTCAGCAGTTGCTATTTTTGAAGCAGATAAACTTAAAGATAAAAAATACGAGCACAGAAAATATCAATATAGAATTAACTTTTCCTATGCTCTGAGCCAACTGAAAGATAATATTGTCCGGTTTCTTTTATATCCATCTTCACTTAATTTGTCTGGGTTATTGATAGCTAAAATATCGACTATTGTTGATGCATATAGGCCAGATAGAAGTTTCATAAGAGTAGATAAACGGGAAACCAGGAATCGGTTTAGGTACAATATGGCTTACAAAAGGGTTGGCTAATTCCTTAAGTTAATGGCATTGATAGGTCATGAGCCGACATTTTGTTCAGCTATAGGTATGGCTAAAATGTGCTATTAGGAACTTGTTTACCTATCTTTTTGAACGGTTTGAATTAAGTGAAAAAATGACCGAAATGGCCGTTCAGAGACTTTTCAATTTATCAGATGATTTTGAATTAAATTCATTAAAATATCAGAAAAAATCTAAGTCCCTACAAATAAACACTCAGATTATAACCCCCTACAATGACAATCTGGTAAACCTGCTATCTTACAGGCTAACTTGCAGCCGCCGTTTGAAAACATGCTTTCTAAATGTTTTTTAGTGCATGGAACATCAGGATTGATTTTCTTGCCAAGCTTTTTAATAATTTCCCTTGGATCAGGGGCAATACCATATTCTGGATAATAGTCCCGTAAAAAATTAATAATGTGCCAATGGCATTCAGTCAGTTCAAGGTTATGTTCTTTTGCCATCTCTATAGCAAAATCCTTGTTCCATGCGTCAAAATTAATCAGATAACCCTTGCTATTAAGTTCTAAACCTTTATTTTGATTTGACATACCCTATCCCCTTCACTTGCGTTAAAGATTTAAAAAATCATTACTAATAGCATACTGTTTTTGTGCTTCGTTATCAATTGTGCGGCTATCACTTTCGATCATTTCACAGTTTTTGGCCATTCGGGATTGCATGGCACATTTCCAGGCTAAATTGTTCTTGATGCCAGAGTTATTACCCAGATGGTCCATTGGAGTTATACAGGCTTTGGTTGCAGTAGCGATAAAATGAGCTGCCTGTGCAGGCCAGTCAGCATCATCTCCACAGGCAGTATAAGTCTTTACTGCTAATGATTTGACGCTTTTATAGGCTGCATCAAACTCATTCTCTTCAGATACAGAACCTGAAGTCATTTTATTTCGAGCCAGTTTAAGAGCATGC
>WTAX01000436.1 GCA_013139395.1 Gammaproteobacteria bacterium
TAGGAAACACATTCAAACGATAGAATAAATCTTCACGAAATTGATTAGATTTAACACATTGCTGCATATTACGGTTTGATGTGGCTAACACCCGAACATCCAATGGGATCAGTTCCTGACCACCAAGGCGCTCCACTTCTTTTTCCTGTAGTACGCGTAATAATTTTGCCTGTAAGCCCAGATCCATTTCGGAAATTTCATCCAGTAATAAAGTACCACCCTGCGCCTGTTCAAATTTACCGGCTGATGCCTTATAAGCTCCGGTAAAGGCCCCTTTTTCATATCCAAACAATGTGGCTTCCAACATATTTTCTGGAATTGCAGCACAATTTATGGCAATAAAAGGCTTATCTGCGCGACTTGAATTATTATGGATAAAACGTGCCAGCACTTCTTTACCTGTACCACTTGAACCACCAATCATCACAGTGGCATCACTGTTGGCCACGCGTTTTGATAATTGTGCAATCTTCTGCATACTTGATGACTCAGCAATCATTTGACGATCTTCAATGGTCTTGCCCACATAGCGACTCACAACTGATACCAGTACTTCTGCTTCAAAGGGTTTCACCAGATAATCAACAGCACCATCCTTCATCGCTTCAATGGCTTTACTGATAGTACCATAGGCTGTCATCAGTAATACCGGTAAGTCATAATGACGTTTAATTTGTTTAAGCAATTGATGGCCATCCATTTTCGGCATCTGCACATCACTGATGACAATATCAATTTCAGAAGATTCATCCTGTGCCAGTTGTTCTAAAGCAGTGCGGCCATTATCAGCTTCAAGCACGTTATAACCACCCATTTCCAGAGTGTCCACTAAGGCTTCACGTAAGGCTTCATCATCTTCAACAACCAGAATTAAAGGGGCTTGCGGATCAGTTTTTTTCAAGCTGCTCATTATGATTGCACCTTCTTTTTGTAGTTAATAGAGTTGTTAAGAGAATTGTTTCTAATTGACTGGATTTGTGTCGGTATACGCATTCTAAAAACACTGCCTGAGGTACTGGAGCTTTCTAACCAGAGTTCACCATCATGGGCGTTGGCAATCGCTTTCACTACCGCCAGACCTAAGCCTGTGCCATTTTCTTTAGTGGTATAAAAGGGTTCAAAAATCTGATTGATACTGTCATTTGAAATACCACTGCCATTATCATGAATACTAAAATCTATAGCACCGCTGACTGATTGCGATACGCGAATACTGACTTCACCTTTATTACTGGCATCAACATGACTAGCCACTGCATAAAATGCATTATTAACCACATTAGCCAGACCACTCACTAATAGATTACGATTACCAGAAATATAAAATATCTCAGCAGGTATATAATCAAAAATCAGCTTAACTTGCTGTTTATCTTCTGGAACAACAATGGTCTGCTCTAATTCAATGAGTAATTGCGGCACTGAGATACTTTCACGATTTTCCATACCATTTCTGGAAAACAACAACATGTCATTGATTAATTGCTCAAGACTTTGGATTCGTGTCAGAATTTTGTCGGCAAAACGCAAACGTTTATCATTATCAAGCTGGGGTGATTTTAAATGTGAAGCATAAAGTAAAGCCGCGGAAATAGGCGTTCTGATTTGATGTGCTAATTGCGCCGCCATTTTTCCCATGGAAGCAAGTCGATTTTGTTGATCATACTTCACCTGTAATTGGCGTTTTTCAGTCACATCCTGTAATAAAATAATTTGCCCGGGAACCCCCTCCCCTAAAGGACAGGTAGAGATGCTGACAATCCGACCTTTTTTAGTCACTGAATCCTGCCCTGAAATACGGCTATGGTCAAATGCACGATCAATCACTGTACGCCATGCCAGGCCAATAAGAGGTTCATCTAATAATTCAATGGCTGCTGGATTGCACTCCTGAACCTGACCTTGACCATCAAGCACAATGACGCCTGCAGGCAGTGCTTTTAATAAGGCTTTAAGACGAGTTTCGGTTATGGATTCTTGTAGTGATGATTGTATGGTCTTATCAATTGTATCAGCACCACCTGAATGATCCTCATTATAATTATGTTGTATTTCTGCTAATGCAGTATCTAGTA
The DNA here is from genome assembly GCA_013139395.1 of Gammaproteobacteria bacterium. Lineage (GTDB taxonomy): Bacteria > Pseudomonadota > Gammaproteobacteria > GRL18 > GRL18 > GRL18. The sequence continues at coordinate 2,076 of WTAX01000436.1, forward strand.
ATACAGTCACGCCCATGATTTACTCCAGCTCAATCAAATTCGATATCTTTGATTAAGCAAAAATTAAACCATGTTATTTCTTTCTGTTATTTTACAAAGACTTATATTCATCAAAACAATATTAAAAAAAGCTATACATTGAGTGACATTTATTTGTCACTCAAATTTTTCCTAAACACTATCAAAAAGTAAATAAACATCATTTTATTACAGAGAATGAGTTATTAAATACCAGGAAGATAAGGCTGTCCGCATTAGTTGAACTTAAATGGAAATTATTTTCTGAGTTTATGTGCTATATTTATATATAGGATATATCACTAATTTGTAACGATGTTTGAAATATAACATTTAAGTTTATAAAAAGGTTAGCTGATGGTAAGTGGATTTAATGACGGTAAAATAAAATCATCACTGAATAAAGAAAAAAATACAAAACAACAAGCTGAAATCAATTCAGCAAAAAAAAACTTTTCCATTCTAGTCGTTGATGATGACCTTCACATGCGCAAAAGTCTCAGAGATCTGCTGGCAATGTATGGTATGAACAGCACTTTGGCAGATGACGGTCAACAAGCGTTAGAGCTACTTAACAATAACCATTTTGATTTGGTATTACTTGATATCAACATGCCAAAAATAAATGGCCTGCAAGTGATGAATGAAATTCATCATCATTATTCTGAAACTAATATTATTGTTCTCAGTGGTGAAACCTCTTTTGAAAACACTCGGCAAGCATTTCGTATGGGAGCTAAAGACTTTTTAAACAAGCCTTATAAGCCATCAGAACTCATTGACCTCATCCATAAAATTATAAAAAAAAGCGGTTTAAAGGCAAACAAAACCGTATCACTGAAAAACAACCCTCAGAGCGGCGTCGAAAAAACACTGATGGAACTGGAAGATATTCTTCACAATGAAGATTTAACTCTTGCCAATGAAATTATTAATTCCAGTCCTGCAGTGGCATTCCTGTGGAAAAATACTCCCCACTTTCCAGTTCAATTTGTATCAGAAAATGTGGTCAATTTATTGGGCTATACTGCCAATGAATTTATGACTGGAAAGGTGATATATAAGAATATTATTCATCCTGACGATGTAAAGAGAGTCCTTGAGGAAGTTGTAACAGATAGAAAAACAATAAAGTTCAAACACAAACCCTATCGACTCATTACAAAATATGGTGCAATCAAATGGGTTGATGACAGTTCTTCAATCGTCCGGGATGAACAAGGAAATATTACCCATTACCAGGGCATTATTATGGACATTACCGAATGGGAACTTTCCAGGCAGAAAATGCTGCAAAAACAAACATCTCTGGCTTATGCTGCATATCACGACCCTCTTACTGAGTTACCTAATCGTCTACTGCTGCTGGATCGGCTGCAGCAGTCCATTAAAAAAACACAGCGGGAAAAAAAGCATCTGGCCTTATTGTATATTGATCTGGATAAATTCAAACCCATTAATGATACTCTAGGACACGCTGTAGGTGACGAAGTACTTAAAGCTGTTGCTAAAAGATTAAGAAAAAATATCCGCGCCATGGATAGTGTTGCCAGAATTGGCGGTGATGAATTTATTGTTTTGATGGAATCAGTTTCCAATCTCCAAGATGTTAAATCCATGGCAAAAAAAATGAACCATGCACTGCAGCAACCTATTCACTATAATAATCATGAACTTGTTATTACTTCAAGTATTGGTATCGGTCTATCACCGGATGATACGGATAACGCTGAAGAACTGTTGAAAAAAGCTGATATGGCCATGTATCAATCAAAACAAAGGGG
>WTAX01000013.1 GCA_013139395.1 Gammaproteobacteria bacterium
CTGCGGGATGTGAAAAAAGAACCAGCCATTTGCCTTTATAATCTTCATTAGTTTTTACACCATGAGTGGTTACTGCTTTAAATGCGGGAGCAGTTTCATTCAAACGAGGGAATGTGATAATAGTTTCGTTAGAGTTTTCCATTTTTTTTACCTTTTTAAATTATTCAAAGTTATTTTGAAAGGCGGTTACAGTATTGCCTTTAATTTGAAATAAGTATATTAGAAATATCTTAACTTGAATAGTAGATTGATTCGGTTGTTATAATCGCTTTATTCGATTGATTGAGTTTTTTACACTGACTTATAAGCTCAAGAGAATCTGAGCATCTTTACAAATTTGAGCAAGTGAATTGGATTTACACAGGATAAATTCAGTTGTACTAATTAGCTTAAGCTGGAAATAGTATTGTGTAAACTGGCAGGGCTGCCAAAATCAGTTAATGAGGTAGAGACATAAGCTTTAACTCATCAACACACATTGAAGAAAAGAGAATCAGTTAAGTGAGGATAAAATTGAACTTACTGTTTGAATACATCATTTGTACATCATTAGTACTGACTCCTATCCGATCTGACACTAACAAAAATAGAACCTAAATAAATCTGAAAATATGGCGGTATTGACCTATTGCTGCCATTGGCATGTGAGTTTTCTTTATGGTCTGATTTCCAGATAGTGACCATTCTAAATTACTAATACTGTTCAAAATACAGGTAAAATACTTATGTTAAATGCTTGCCGTAATACAAATGATCTACTGTATCATTCTTTAGCTTAGCTATACCTGGCATAACCCCCCATTTTTCAAAATTGAATTTCTTTAGAATAGCGATACTTGCAGAGTTACACGATAGTAATATCGCTATTAATGCTTTAATTTTAAGTTCTGGACACTTGTTTATTGCATGTTGCATTAGTTGGCTTCCGATCCCTTTTCTCTGATGATTTTGATCAAGGTAAAAACTAATCTCAGCCGTCTTAGCAAACGCAGACCTCCCATAGCGGTAGGGACTCAATGCAAGGTAACCAACAATCTCTGAATCAATAATTGCTACAAATATAATGTAATGCTCTCCAGTATGCTGTTTTAACCAAGACAGTTTTTCTTTTAGGGAAACAGTATTTTCATCTGCTGTTTGCGACCCAGCGACAATTGCCTGATTATAAATTTCTACAATGTCACCGTAGTGTACTGATAAGGCTTCTACAATCATTATTATTCGTACTACACTCTTTTTGATTGGTAAACAGATATTTAACGTTTCTATCTCCATATGTCAGGATAGATGTCACCTAACATTGTTACATAAGTCATCATATGCTGCTATGGATTTTATACACAAATGTCACGCTGGTATAAATAGCGGTTACATTAAATAATTGTTGTGGTGACTAAAAGTGACGCCATTGAGGTAAGTAGTCATTTTATCCCATACACTTTTTGACCTATTGCAGATGTTCGAGGTATTTTATTACTCCTGTCTAAATGCTCCATTGCAGTAATTCATAGGAAGTCCGTATCGAACTTGTTTTGTGTTACTGGCCCCACAGTGGTAAACCTTTTTGCTGTAATAATGTTAGAGATTTAGTGGTTTCACTAATCGATGCGAGTATTTCATTAATGATGTACTTTTCATGAATATAAGCAATAATTCTAATACTGGTATTTTCCATAATATAAAAAGATAATTTTATTGTGTTAGCATAGAGTTCTTAATTAATTTAGTGAGAAATTTATGAAACAAAGCAAAAAATTGATACTTCTTTTCTGTTTATCTTTGGGTTCAATGTCAGTACAGGCAGATGACTCACCTAGTGTAACTATTAAGCGTTTAACCCTGGAATCAGCCAATAAAGTGGCTATGGGAGCAATTAATGCTTGTCGCAAGCAGGGTATTCAAGTTTCAGCAACGGTTGTTGATAGAGATGGTCAAGTTCAAGTTGTTATTCGTGATACCTTAGCACCTTCTGTGTCAGTCAAAATAAGTAGAATGAAAGCTTATACTGCGGCTAACTTTACTGCTGATACATCAGCTATGGTCTCCAGAGCAGGAACAGCTATAGGTAGAATAGAAGGTTTGGTGATGGCTGCTGGCGGTAATATCATTCAAGTAGGTGGCGTTACGTATGGTGCAGTAGGTGTGAGTGGTGCTCCTTCAGGTAAAACAGATGAAGCCTGCGCCAAAGCAGGAATTAATGCTGTTGTTGAAGATTTAGAGATGGCCGATTAAGTTGGAACTAATACAATTTTTCAATACAATTAATTCATTATTGGATTTTTGAAAAATAGTCTTTAATCCATTCGTACATAATCGAGGCTGTCAGTTCATTAAATTGGATAGTCTCAAATTTACTGCCTGGGTCTTTATCTTTAAAAGAAAACTGATAATGAATGATATTCGGTTGCTGGTCATGCAATACCAGAATAATCCGCTTTCCACTTTTCAAACAATCGACAGTCATCGCATCTGCTGGAACACCATTTGAACGCATATTATGAGTAACTCCTACAACAGGGTTAATATCTTTATAGTTCTGTTGAATACGATTGTGTGCTTCAGTTGCAATATCACATAATGTTTTTAGTTGTTTATCAGACAATGTGGCACTTCCTAGATAGTTATATAAAGTAAAGGTGAAATAGAAAAAGCCTCACAATCTTAGCCAGTATTTATAACAAAGACTAGCTATGCTTATATCGATGTAAAGAAAAATTAAGAAGTCATAATATCGTAAGGGCGTTTTATTTCTCGGATAACTTCATCAACACTCATATTGCGAGATTTTCTCAAAAATTCTTTACCATCTAAAAAAATTAAGACAGTAGGGGCTGTAAAGACCCCAAAATGTGGAGCAATATCTTCTTCCATGCTTATATCCACGCTCTCAACTTTAAATTCTTTAAAGTTTTTATCTAATGCATCGATAAGTTTAGGTTTTAGTGCGTGACACACATTACATGTTGGTGCAGAAAAGTACACCATTACTGCTAAGCTTTCTTTTATTGTATTTTCTATAGTTTGTATTGTTTGCATACTAAAATAATACCCTATTTACTATTAACAGGCATTGTTTTTTGTCTACCTGTTCACTCAATCAGGTGAAAATGGATGCTTACAAGTGATGTGAATAAATAAGTACTTTTTTTAATTTAAAAAATTGAGTTTTATCTGCTAATTGGTCTTGCTGACCTATTCCGGCGATTGAGGGGAACTTACCTTTATCTCCAGACTTCCGCATAGCGGCAATTTCAAACATTGAATTTCCTATTCTTTAAGGTATATTAGATGCACTGAAACAAGATAGTAATTATATTGAATTTGAAGAAAGTCTGCGACTTAAAACCTTTGCATACACGCAAGGCTATTGGACTTTCCCTCTGCCTGGAATTAAACTAAAAAAACATAGGAAGTAAATAATGAGAACATATCTATTTGCCATAATATCATTATTATCATTCGGTTTATCCAATGCCTCAGCAGCAGATCGGGATACAAGGGAACAGGTCAGCTTCCCAAAAATGATTCAGCAACACATGTTATCAAATATGCGGGATCATCTCGTGGTCATCAATGAGATACTTATCTATCTGTCCACTGATGAAATGGATAAAGCAGCAGACATCGCTGAAAATCGCCTGGGTATGAGTGCAATGAATTCACATGGAGCAGGGCAACAGGCCCAGTATATGCCGGAAGGCATGAAAAAAATAGGCAGCAGTATGCATCGTGCAGCCAGTCGCTTTGCCAGAAAATCTGAGGAAGGCGATCCGGCAGAAGCCTATAAAGCACTCCAGGAAGTCACAGCTGCCTGTGTAGCCTGCCATGCTGCTTATAGAGTGAATTGAGCTAATTTACTTTAATAATAAGTCTTTCATTCACCCAGCTTTGGATTTTATAGTTAAAAGTGAACATCCTGAATTAACCAAGTTGACCTATACCTGCCATTAAAGAGTTTGTTATTTCAAGACCATACTGCCAGATAACGGCCATTCACAATCATTCAAAACCAGGGTGTGAGAAGATTTTTAATCTGTCAACTTTCGACCCAAGCTGACAATTAGGGGTAAAGTGTATTTATGTTCTTTTTATGACAATTTTGAACTTCGATATAATATCCTCCTATAATTTTTCTAAATTCGTTTAATTTATTGAAAAGCTAATTCTTTCTTCTAAACTGAAAAAGATTTATCTGTAATTTGAAGGTAAAGTAATGTAGAAAGTTTCAAGATATTTAAATATTTGCTTCACTAAAATTTAGTACATACAACAAATACTCTTGCGCGCAAATTTAAAGTAGGAAAACACTCATGCATCCACTACTAGAAAAGGATCACCAGCAATTAATTGATTTAATTGACGATCTAGATAAATGTGTATTGAAAGGAAATTCAATTAATCAGGCAACTAAATATCTTGATGCATTTATTACATTAGCAGAAGATGAATTTAAGAATGAAGAAAGAATAATGGAAGCCTACAAATATCCGGAGATTATTGATCATAAAAAAGAACATGTCCGCTTGCTAGAGCAACTACGTTCTCTACATAGTAAATTAAGCAAAGGCCATACCCCATTCGGAAAGGATTACATGCAGAGGCTGAGAAATTGGTTGGAAGGACATTTATTAGATGCTGACAACAGGTTAGAAGAATTCTTGTATCAGATAAATGCTGATAGTAATAAAATAGAAAAATAAGAGGCGTATTAACACTATAAGCTAACGGATAAAAGCGCCCCCCTATTGTCCACCGCTTATTTTGGCGTTATTGACGATATTTTAATGACTGCTGTGGAGCAATTCCGATCGTTCAGGTATTTT
>WTAX01000054.1 GCA_013139395.1 Gammaproteobacteria bacterium
GTAAAGAAAAATAGCACCGTGAAACCATAATATAATGGTATAAGGCAGTAATTTACCCGCAATTGCTTTTAAAGGATTATTCTTCAGCCAGTTAGCAAGGCCTTGAAGGCGGAGTTCACGGGACAAGGCAAGCAGAGTGATCAGTATAATCAGCACTTGCCAGACAGCAGGAATAACGGCTGAAGCAAGAAATTGTGCATAGTCACTATTGGTATTAAATAATGGGGTAATTTGTGCGCTGACGGGTACCGCTGAAGCAATAGCCTGACTTATCACATCACCCTGAATCATGGCACTGACAATATCAATTTCTGCTGAAAAAGTCTGCTGAGCGATTTCTAAACCACTGGAGACTAACTTGCCGGTCAGTAAAAATTGGGTATTATAAAAGGCCGTTACCTGTGGTGGATGACCTGTCATAACATTTCGTTTCAGACCCGATGGAATGACGACCAGCGCATTTATTTTACCAGTGCTTAGGGCGAAGCGCCCCTGTCTGACACTGTCATACTGGCTCATGACATATAATACTGGATTAGAATCATAGTGACGAACCAGACTGCGTGATAAATCACTGTGATCCTGGTCAACAATGCCAATGGCAAGATCACGTGGGATTCCGGCAGAAAATATCCACCAAAGGATAAAAAATAACAATAACGGTACCCAGCTGACCGAAGCCCTTAACCATGTATCTGTGACTAATAAGCCCCATTCACGTCGGACTTGTTGAGCTAGCGTCACTGAGGTAGAAACTGGAGTTGTCACTACTGAGCTTTCTTTTGTTCGGTGTGTTGGACCAGTACGGACATACCGACACGTACACCTTCAATCGTCTTAAGTGGTTTGGCTTCAACTTCAAAAGTTCTCATATCAAAGCCTTTGGCACTATCGGTTGCACGCCATGTGGCATAATCACCCATTACTGACACATGAGTCACTTTAAACTGATAGGTCTTTTTCCCTATTGCCGGGATCGTCACCGTAAATTCACTGCCTGGCTGATACTCAGAGAGCAGATCTTCGCGCACATGGAATACGGCCCACATTTCATTCATATCCATGACGGTTATTACCGGAAAGCCTGCAGGTGCAATCTCGCCGCTATGTAATAACACCTGAGTCACCTCACCATCATGCCAGCTGACGACCTGTGTTTCATCAGTGTAGGCTTTTACCTCTGCCACAGCGCCCGCTGCCGCCCTGGCTTTGTCTGCTGCTGCCTTACGTGTTTCCTCTCGTGTGCCTTCTTCTGCCATTTGGTAGAGCTGATGAGCGGCATGCTGGGTATACTGAGCTGCTTTTAGTTGTGTATATGCCTCATCTTTTTTCTGTTCGGGAAGCACACCCTGTTTATACAGGTTGTTTATTCGCTGATAGGTTTTTTCAAATAATTGTGTAGCGGCTTTCGCCTTTTGCCAGTTATCTTTTGCCGCTGCCACCTCTTGTATTCGTGCGCCTTTAATTGCTTCTTTTGCTAAATCTTCTGCAGCGGCACTAATAGCCTTTGCTTGCTCTAATTTAGCTTCCAGCTCTGGACTTAATAATGTGTAAATCAATTGTTCCTTATGAACCCGCTCACCTTTTCTGACCAGTATTTTATCAATACGACCGGGAATTTTTGATGAAATATTATAATGACGCGCTTCTATTTGCCCTTGTAATCTTTGTACCCGGGGCTGGTAAGCCTGCCAGAAGGAATGGACTATAAGCGCCAGCAAAACAATAATAATAAGCCATGAGAAAAAAGAAATTAATTTATTCATAATAATGATTTAAACAGTCTGTTATTGATACTTTTTATTGGTAACCGGAAAAAGAATCCATTTGATCACTGAGTGCTAACAAACGGGCGAGTGATAATACATATTCATAGGCTGCTGCCTGACGTTGAATTTTGACACTGGCTAAAAACAATTTAGCATCAACCACTTCTAATGAGCTGGAAAGACCCTGAGCGTATGCAGCATCACGTAGGTGGATATTTTCCTGAGCCAGCGCAAGGCTGGATTTCAAACCATTATATTCTTCCAGGGCAGTATTGGCTTCACGCCAGGTTTTTTCGACCAGTAATTTTAGATCCTGAATCGCCTGAGTAGTGAGATAATCCAGTTCAATAATAGTGCTTTTTGCTGCTTTCAGTTTTCCTGAACGTCCGCTGCGAGTCGTTATTGGTATTTTAACACCGACCCCGACCATCCAGTCAGGGGCTAAATCAGCAGCCAGAGTATCCTGTTCATATAAATTATAATTTCCAAACAAAAAGACTTCCGGTAAATACTCACCTTTTTTAACATCGACAAAACCCTGTGCCTGTTTACGTTTGGAGTCCAGCACACCGAGACCCGGATGATTTTTTAATGTTTCAGTCGTAATTTCAGCCATTGACGGCAGAGTGTTATTAATAAACAGCCTGCTATTAGGATTGATATTACTTTTCTCTTTTAACAGATGATTTAATGCCACCTGAGCTATTTCAAGTTCACGTTTGGCCTTATTTTTTTCAACCCGGGATTTGTCATAACTGGCTTCAGCTTTTAAACGTTCAACCTTTGCTATCTGACCTTCTTTCTGTAGTTTTTTCGAATTATCAAAATGCTTAAACAGGCCTTTTTCTGCCTCTGTCTGAGCAGCCAGGATCTGTTTTGCCAGCACCACGCCAAAATAGACTTTGGCCAATTGTTCAAACAGGGCCTGTTTTTTTATTCGCGATAAGTATTTAGCTTCTGCCAGCTGATTGAAAGCAATACCCTGTGCCGCATCAATACGGCCTCCCGCATAAACAGGCCATACGGCTGTCAAAGAAGAGATAACCACATAATCTTTTGTGATCTTGCTGGTAAACGCATCATCAATCTGACTGAGTGGAATCCCGTCAATTCTTCCCAGTACGTTTAAAAATTTTTCCAGAACGTCACCTCTGGGCATAGAGTCAAATAAGTCTGAAGGCGCTAAACTCACCTCATCATCCAGCTTGGTATAATCAGCTGATATGCCGATTTCCGGCCAATAAAGATCCTCGGCAGCCTCAACCATATGCATGGATTTTTCCTGATTTGCATAAGCCGCTGCAAGCCCGTCATTATTTTGCTGCAGCACTGACCATGCTTGAGAAAAACTTAAATTATCGGCAAAAGAAATACTGCTGATAATAAATACCAGGAAACCAAATAGTAATACACGAAAAAAAACCGTCATTTGATTCATTAAGATAAAACCCGCACAAGAATTAAAACCAGAATTAATTTTTGCATTTAAATTTCTTAATATTTATGATGTGTAACCGTTTTTCCTTTAACCATTGTGGAAATTTAAAATTTCCAGGACGCATAAACAGAAGCGAAAACAAAATAGACGTCCGTATACTCGCCATTCACATCCCCCCCTGAACCATTGGTATTTTTAACCTTTAAATCACCTTCCCAGATAAAATCCATACCGGCACCTAATTTAAAATCTTTATTGACGGTTTTTTCAATACCAATACCATAACGGTACATATCACCTAAAGGCATAACTATAGGACGATTTTTATCATTAAACAGCTCACTATCAAAAGAGAAACCTGCCGTCAGCATTAAATCAGAGGCATATTGGTATTGTGTTGCAATTCCAATATGATAAATGTCTTTTGCTTTTAAATTGGTCGTGGTAATTCGACCGAGATTATCAAAACCAACATCGATTTTACCAAAGCGAGACCAGTCTTCCCAACCAACACTACCTAAAAGAGCCCATTTAGAATTCAGTTGATGAAAGACACTGACATTAAGTGCCTGCGGCATATAAAGGCCTAAATCAATTGCTCCGAGATCATTAAGTACTGCTTCGCCTATCGGGCCGATGCCGGAGGTTGAAATTTTATCTTTAAAATCAAATTTTGTTTCTGTCAGATAACGTACACCAATACGAGTATCCTGAGTCGGTTCAAACATCAGGCCAAAGTTGCCCTGAACAGCAAAGTCAGTATCTTCAATTTTTGCCTTACCATCCACTCCACTTTCATGGGCAACAGACATTACTGTTTTAAGATAACCATAGGTTAAAGCCGCACCCGCACCAATAGAAAGCCAGTCATTAACCTTGTAGGCAAGGGTGGGTTGAAGCTGAGGAGCAAGAAGCCACTCTTGTTGTGATTGGTATCGTCCCTTCCAGTCTTTATCCCAGTCAAGTGATAATCCAAAGAAATTTTGAACACTGAGTCCAAAGGTAAAGTCATTGCCCAAAGGCAGAACATAAGAAAAATTACCACCAGCAAATACTTCATCCGAGTTACTGTCCGGACCTGTTATTGTTGTTCCTGCACTGGAATTAAAAGGTGCTTCAAGATACATCATCGTGCCACCCGCTTGAATTTCTTCTTGATGAATACGTGTCATACCGGCCGGATTATTAAACACAACACTGGCATCCTGAGCTTTTGCAGATAAACCAGCACCGGCAGTTCCAATATCAGTAGTATTAGCCATCTCATAGATATATAAACCACCAGCCAGTGATTGTGCTGATGACAGCATTAAAGAGGCAACTAAAATATAACGTGAGCAAGTTAGTAAACCTTGTCTATTTATGTTCATTTCCTTTCCTTTATCCTATATATAGGAATTAAACTGAGATTGGTAAAATTCACTTTTATTAAATCGTTTCATTCTATTTTGGAAACAAAAAGGTGGCTGATAACTGAACATTATAGTCAGGACCATTTTCTGGTTTTGCAACATTGCCATAGACAGCCACTTTAAAATTCACTGCCTGTTTACCAATATGAACCACTCGGCCAACACCACCACCCAAAGGTATAGTCCATTCATCGCTGCCTTTGGCTTTCCAGTTTGCAGTTATTACCGGTGCAGACGTGACATACCACCCTTTGCCAAAATTGTAATTAACAAAAGGTTGAAAGGTCATCGCACTGATATCTTCATTGCTTTTATTATCAGTGATATCCCATATCTGCGAAATAAGTCCGCCATAAACCCATTTTTTATCCATGGCCAGGACAACAGCTGCGGGCCCAGCAGCCCAGCGACTGGTTCCTAATCTGTCATCAGAATGTGTCGGTATCTGCAGCTGTACACCTGCCCCCCAACTTACACTAGCAGACCCCATCTTTATCGGTTTAGCTGGTGAGAAAAACCCCTGGTATGTCGTATCACCAACTCCATTTTTACGATCAGTTGAAGTGCCATCATGAGAAGGTGTTATTAAATGACCATAATGATTATCTGAATTGCTTGAGCTTACAAGGTTCGCTGTAGTACCCCCGGATGTATGAACACCA
>WTAX01000216.1 GCA_013139395.1 Gammaproteobacteria bacterium
TTTTTCAGCGTTATGGCAAAACAATTGCCCTTGCTTTATTAGTATTTATTGGCTTTTATCGAGTTTCAGATATTGTTCTGGGCGTTATTGCCAATGTTTTTTTTCTGGAAATCGGCTTTACCAAGATGCAAATAGCAACAGTCGTTAAAACTTTCGGATTGGTAATGACCATTGCCGGAGGTTTCCTGGGAGGTATACTCGCTATACGCTTCGGGGTAATGAAAATTTTATTCCTGGGTGCCTTATTGACCGTTATCACCAACCTTTTATTTATGTTATTAGCCTCTGCCGGTAATGATATTGTCTTACTTTATCTGGTGATATCGGCTGATAATCTATCTGCAGGGCTTGCCAGTGCGGCATTTGTCGCATTTCTTTCAAGTTTAACCAATATTTCTTTTACTGCGGTACAATATGCAATATTCAGCTCATTGATGACTTTAATGCCAAAGCTGATTGGTGGATATTCCGGCAGCATTGTGGAAAGTATCGGATACTCAAATTTCTTTCTGGTGGCCAGTTTAATGGGCATACCCGTTCTCTTTTTACTTTATTTTCTCAATAAAAACATGAACTTAAAATAATAACTCAGTTGAATTTTATGCCAGCCAGATTTTTGATTATTATATTCATTTTATTATTATCACTTTCAGCTCATGCAAAAGATGATATCTGGGTACTTATTGACACCCAAAAATTAGTATTAGAAGTCAAATTAGCGGATATCACTCTGGTAAAATTTTCTAATATCTCAATTGGCCGCAATGGTTCAGGCTTTAAACGTAAACGTGGTGACGATATTACTCCTAAGGGAACCTATAAAATTGCCTGGATTAACCGTAAAAGCCAGTATCATTTATTTTTTGGTTTTAATTACCCATCCAGAGAAAATGCTCAACAAGCATTAGAAAAAGGACTGCTGGATAAAAAGAGCTACGCTAAAATCATCAAAGCTCATAAAAATAATCAGGTTCCACCTCAAAATACGCCATTAGGTGGACTGATTGGCATTCATGGATTAGGTCGCGGTGATAAAAAAATTCACAAAATGATAAACTGGACACATGGTTGTATTGCATTAACCGATGAACAGATCAATAATCTATATACATTAATTAAAAAAAACACGACAGTTATAGTCGAATAGTAACTAACCAAAATCATCTATGGAGAAATATAGAATGAAAAAAACTTTTCAAATCGCTTCAGTAATCTTTGTTGCAGCCGTTGCAACAGGCTGTGCAAATACGACACAACTTCAGGCAGATGTTGATGCATTAAAAGCACAAATGAACACCGTCTCAGCTGAAGCCGCTGAAGCTAATCAACGTTCAAAAGCAGCAGAAGCCACTGCTAACCGTGCAGAGCAAACTGCAGCAGATACTAATAGCAAGCTGGATCGCATGTTCAAAAAATCTATGATGAAATAATACGCTAATTACTCAAAGCGTTTCTACACCTTATTCCCACGCTCCTGCGTGGGAATACTTTTCTTCCTAAGCACTCTTTCGCAGTCACGATAAAAACCCATCCAAACGTATCATTACCTATAACATTAGATTATACCAATATAGATATATTATTAATTACCTAAAGAAAATATCATAAGGACCGCTAAATATTAATGATATCGTATTAAACACTAAGAGGAATGAAGATGCTTTTTTCATCAAAACAGAAAAGACTGCTTGTAAGTACCCAGGAAGAGTTATCTAATCTCAACCTGGAATATGAGTCAACCTGCCTTGCACTTGAAAATTCTGAAACCCGAGTCAATCAATTAGAACAAGAACTTCTAGACAGCCAGCAACAGCAAGTTTTAAGCAAGGGTATTTACGAAAATTTTCAAATTTTTGGCGCCTCTCTTAATAACTTCCAAACATCACTACAAACAATGGCAACAGTACTTAAAGAAGAAAAATCAACCGCCATTAAAGCGGCTGAAGTATCAACTAAAACCCGTAATAGCATCAATGTTATCGCTAACAGTTTACATAAAATGTCTGATGATACGAATAATAATTCTAAAGCCGTTCAAGGTTTAAGCCAGCATGCAGACAATATTGGCAGTTTTGTGAAAGTCATTAGTGACATCTCACAACAAACTAATTTATTAGCACTTAATGCTGCAATTGAAGCTGCCAGAGCAGGCGAACAGGGACGTGGTTTTGCAGTCGTTGCTGATGAAGTCAGAGGATTGGCAGAAAGAGCTAATACTGCAACAGGCGAAATATCTTCACTTGTTCATTTAATACAAACAGATACAGAAAAAGCACAAAAACAAATGGATAGTGTGGCTGTTGAATCAGATAATTTTGGTAGCACAGGTGATAACGCAGTAAATGAAATGCGTGAGTTACTTAAACTCTCACACAAAATGGAAGAAACTATTTCAGCATCATCACTCAGAAGTTTTGTTGAGCTGGCTAAAGTTGATCATCTGGTTTTTAAATTTGAAATCTATGAAGTGTTTATGAAACTCTCACAAAAAACAAGCCATGACTTTAATGATCACAGTCATTGCCGACTTGGTAAATGGTATTATGAAGGCGATGGCCTGCACTGTTTTTCTAAATTAGATGGTTATAAACAACTTGAGCCCCCTCATGAACGAGTTCACAATGCCGGGAAACAAGCTTTAGAGGCCTTACAAAATAATGAGATAGAAGCCTCAATCTCTGCCCTTAATGATATGGAAAATGCGAGTATTGAAGTACTTGCCAATTTGGAAAAAATAGCAAAAAGCGGCGAAGATGATAAATCATTACTCTGCACACATAATGAGTAAACCCCATTATTTTAACAACAAGTAAAAAAGTTCACTGAATTATTTTGTAACTACTCAGCGTGTTATTTACAAAAAGTCTGTGGTTGCTTATTTTTCTGACTTTGATTGTTTGAGCGTAGCGAGTTTTCAAAGTCAGAAAAATAAGTGACCATAGGCTTAATAAACGTTATTTAGAAATACACGCTGCGTAGTTACATTATTTTTAAAATAATTCATCAACTGGATCGATTGTTTCCAATACCTGTTGAGTAATCGCAACAGGAAGTCCATTTTTTTGCTCCAGTGCCTGTCTTAAGGCTCGGGCTTCCACTACCAGCTCTTGTTGATAATTGTGTTTAAAAAATGTATTTTTTATCAATTCCATCGTCTTTTCATACAGTTCATCATAGGGAAGTTCTTCACCTTCTAATTGTGGATGCACTTCAATATAAATTTTCTTGTTCCACCAACCCACTTTAATCGGCTGATTAACAATATTAACCGGCATCCCCACTCTCACTTCAGGAAATAATTTTTCAATATCTTCCGGATACATACGTACACAGCCATGGCTGACGCGCATACCTACACCATAAGGCTTATTGGTTCCATGAATCAAATAACCCGGTATACCAAGACGTAACGCAAAAAGACCCAGTGGGTTATCAGGACCCGCAGGAACTACATCAGGTAAAATTTCACCTTTTTCTGCATGTTCTTTTTTAATTGATTCTGGCGGCGTCCAGGTAGGATCCGCCTTTTTAGTAACAATTTTAGTCTGCCCCAGTGGTGTATTCCAGTCCTGACGACCAATACTAACGGGATGAGTAATAACAGTTTTATTATCACCTGAAAAATAATATAAACGATATTCTGGTAAGTTAAGCGTTAAGCCTTTTCTGGGTGTATCAGGAAGGAGCCGGCTGGTTGGAATTAGAATATCAGCCTGAGTGCCGGGCATCCAGCGATCAACAGTTGGATTGACTAATATAATTTCATTTTGGCCAATATTATACAGTCGTGCAACATCCAATAGAGTATCTTCTTTCTCGGCATGAGCATAGAAAGGTTTTTCCGGATCCTGACCAATCAAACTTTCATTACTGTCAGCGGGTAAATCAAACACACTTGCCCAGCTATTCGTATGACTTATTAACAAAATAACAAGTAGTAACAACCATTTCACTTTAATCATGAAGAAATACACTAAAACCTTACATTTAGAGTAACTATTCAGCGTATTATTTACAAAAAGCCTGTGGTTGCTTATTTTTCTGACTTTGA
>WTAX01000272.1 GCA_013139395.1 Gammaproteobacteria bacterium
AAGTGGTTACAGCAGGTAGTTATGATGGTCAGGAGTTAAGCTGGGATATTAGAGCTGATCAAAAAAACTGGGAAAAATGGTTAAGTAAGGGTATTGGTATGGCTGGTATGGGCATGGCTGTGACTACCGGCAAAATGAAATTCAAAACGGGTGACTTTAAAGCAATGATTAAAGATCCTAGAATGGCTGGTCCATTTATCAAAAGTTTTGAAGCGATGGGCAAGGTGTAAATAACCTTTCTTATTGTCTGCATAAACAAGGAGTTACTTTTAAAGCAGCTTCTTGTTTGTGAACATATCTGACAGTTCATAAAATCATAGCGTTTAAAATCTTGCCCTGAAAAATCATAATACCTCACAAATTAATTATTATTGCAATATTATAATAAATTAATATAGTTGGATTGTTTAGTTAAAACAAAGTATAATGGTTGGTTTTCCTAATCCTGTCCTCCGAGGCCTTTGTTGATGTCATCCGATCCAAATTCCACTACTTTATCATTTGATTCACTTGATTTGTTACCTGCAATTTTGCAAGCAGTTAATGAATCAGGCTATACATCGCCTACTGAAATACAGGCGCAAAGTATTCCTCATTTACTTGCCGGCAAAGATATTATTGGTCAGGCGCAAACCGGGACAGGTAAAACCGCAGCATTTGCATTACCACTTTTGTGTAATATTGAGCTGAATTTAAAACGCACACAGGTTTTGGTACTGGCACCAACGCGTGAATTGGCAATTCAGGTGGCAGAAGCATTTCAAACCTATGCAAAGCATCTTCCGAAAATTAATATTGTCCCAGTTTATGGTGGTGCGCCATATAGTGAGCAGTTACGCGGCTTAAAAAAGGGCGCTCATATTGTTGTCGGAACTCCCGGACGAGTGATGGATCATATTCGTAAGGGTTCATTAAATGTAGGAAATCTACAAACACTGGTATTAGATGAAGCAGATGAAATGCTTCGTATGGGCTTTATTGATGATGTCGAATGGGTGCTTGATCAAACGCCTGATTCACGTCAAATCGCTTTATTTTCTGCCACAATGCCTACTGTTATACGCCGCATTGCGCAAAAATACCTGGTTGAACCTGAACTGGTTAAAGTCGCATCAAAAACAGTGACAGCATCTACTATTAATCAACGTTTCTGGCGTGTTTATGGTGCCAGTAAACTGGATGCATTGACTCGTATTTTAGAGCTTGAAGATCATGACGCCATGCTGGTTTTTGTCAATACTAAAAATATGACTCTGGAACTGGCTGATCAATTACAAACAAGAGGTTTTGCCTGTGAGGCCTTAAATGGAGATATTCCTCAAAATAGCCGTGAACGTATTGTAGAACGTCTAAAGCGCGGACGTCTTGATGTCTTAATCGCTACGGATGTTGTCGCTCGTGGTCTTGACGTGCAGCGTATCAGTCATGTGGTAAATTATGATGCTCCACGTGATAATGAATCTTATGTTCATCGAATCGGTCGTACCGGACGTGCAGGTCGTTCAGGTGAAGCAATATTATTTGTTTCCAGACGTGAAACCCGTTTGTTAAAGTCATTGGAACGAACAACCAAGCAAGCTTTAACTGAAATGGAAATCCCTTCAGTCAAGAATATTAATGAGTTGCGTATTACTCGTTATAAGAAAACCATTTTGTCTACTATTGAAAAATTAAAAAATGGTAAGGACTATAATGTATTTAGTAAACTGATCACTGAACTTCATGAAAATGATGGCGCTGATATGGTTGATATTGCTGCTGCTTTGGCTCACATGTCTAATAATAATAAATCTTTCTTATTAAACGAGTCAGAATTTAAGCATTTAAAAGAAAAGAAAAAATTTAACGAGTCTTTTGAAGATCGTGGTAGTCGCAGACAAAGAGGTGAGAGAAAGAAAAAAGCAATACCAGGAAGCCAGGCAACACCTTTAAAAGGTATGCCTGATGTTCAAATGAAACGTTTTCGCGTTGAAGTGGGCTATGATCATGGTGTTAAGCCTGGCAATATTGTGGGTGCTATTGCCAATGAAGCAGGTCTTGATAGTAAAATGATTGGCCAGATAGAAATTTTTGATGGTTATTCTGTGGTGGATTTACCAGATGGTATGCCAAAAGATGTTTTTCAGGATCTGCAAAAAGCCTGGGTGTGTCAGCAGCAATTAAAAATTACCGAATTTTCCGGGGGATCTTTTAAGGATAATCAAGTAAAGAAACCGGCAAGAAATAAAGCTGGTAAAGGTCGTAAAACAAATAACCGTGCACATCAGCAGAGTAAAAATAAATCAAGATAACACCTCTCAAAAGCTCTTTCTTTATGGAAAGAGCTTTGCTGATGACTTCTTTTAAACAAAGAGTTAAACAAGGAGTAAACTCCTTGTTTAAAAAATATCATCATCATCATCCGATAGAATTGACTGGATGTGCTCTTTTCTGATCTTCTTTCTTTTTAGCAGCTTATATTGAGCAGCCTCCGGAAGATCTGTTAATAGTAGAATATGTTTATCCAGTAGAACATCAATTAAATCTTCAAGTACACGAATAAATTCTGCATCAGATTGACTCAGAAGATGATTAGTGTATTCGCTATAATCTTCACTTTCTAAGAATTCAATAATTTCTTTATTGTTGACCGACAATTCTTCTTGTGCATCTTCTTGTTTTTCACAAAAGATACCGATAATTTGCTTGTTATTGTCTCTTTTTATAAAAGGCACAAAAAATTACTCCTAAATACTATTTTGCTGCTTGTATTTTTCAATATAGCATATAGAATTGAAATGATTACCTATTTTTAGGTTTTATTTTATTAGTGGACTTATGACAAAAAAATTTACTGCAACACTATCCGATCTTGCCAGTGGTACTTATAAGGATCCTGATACTCAGGTTTATTGTGATAAGTGCTTAGATGATCCGCTGTTAGAATGTTTGCTTATTATCACTAAATTGCACAACAGCCCAAGAACAGTTGATGAACTGGTTGCAGGCCTACCCCTTGTTAATAATAAATTAACACCTGAATTATTTATTAGAGCAACGAAGCGAGCAGATTTAGACAGCAAAATTGTTTATCGACCTATTAAGCGGATCCCGACTTTAGTATTACCTGTCATTTTAGTTTTGAAAGATAACCAGGCATGTATTCTTGAACAAATTAATTTACAAACTAATCAAGCCAAAATTATTCAACCTATTGCCGATGAGCATACCAGTTTATTGATTTCTATTGATGAATTATCTGAAAAATATTCCGGTTATGCTTTTTTTATCACAGAAGAATTTCAATTTGATTCACGCTCCCCTGAAGTTTTATTAACACATAAAAAACACTGGTTTTGGGGAACCATCTGGAATTCAGCTGGTATCTATCGCGATGTTTTATTTGCCTCATTTTTTATCAATCTTTTTGTTATAGCCAGCCCCCTTTTTGTCATGAATATTTATGACAGGGTGGTCCCCAATAATGCGATTGAAACTTTATGGGTTATGGCTGCGGGGGTTAGTCTGGTATTTTTCTTTGATTTTATTTTAAAAATTGTGCGTGGACATCATTTAGAAACAGCGGGTAAAAAAGCTGATATTATTCTTTCAGCATTAATCTTTGAAAAAGTGATGTCTTTAAAAATGGAAGTGATGCCTGAATCTGTTGGTGCTTTTTCCAGTAACTTAAAGGAATTTGACTCGGTTCGTAATTTTTTGACGTCGGTCACTATGACAACATTCATTGATTTTCCCTTTTTTATTTTGTTCTTAATGACCATCTCATATATTGCAGGTCAGCTGGTTTTAATACCTGTTGCTGCTGTCGTTATTATCCTGGTTTATGGTTTCCTTGTTCATTTTCCTTTAAAAAAGCTAGTGGAAAGTACCTACCGTGCTAATTCTCAAAAAAACGCCACACTAATTGAAAGCCTTAGCAGTGTTGAAACGATTAAATCATTCAATGCAGAAGGTATGATACAAAGGCGCTGGGAACAGGCGGGCGGCTTTATCGCAAAGCAGGGTGTTAAAGCACGTACTCTTTCTAATTCAATTAATTATGTGTCGGCATTTATTCAACAGATGGCTATGGTGGCAACGATAATTTTTGGTGTTTATTTAATTGCTGAAAATGAACTGACGATGGGGGCGCTTATTGCTACTGTGATGCTGTCTTCCAGAGCGATACAGCCTATGGCACAGGTGGCAAATCTAACGGCTAATTATCAGCAAACTAAAACCGCGCTGTCTTCACTTAATGACATCATGTTAATGCCAGTGGAACGCGATGAAAAAAAATCATATGTTCACCGAGCTACTTTCAAAGGTGGACTTGAATTTAAAAATGTGAGTTTTAGTTATCCTGGACAGGAAGATAAGGCACTTTCAAATATTTCTCTAACAATTAATCCGGGAGAAAAAGTAGCATTTATTGGACGTATTGGATCTGGAAAAACCACTCTTGAAAAACTGATTATGGGGCTTTATTCTCCCACTGAAGGTTCGGTTAAAATTGATGATTTGGATCTTAATCAAATCGATCCGGCAAACTTAAGACGTAACATTGGTTATGTGCCTCAGGATATTGATCTGTTTCATGGCACGGTCAGGGAAAACATTGCACTTAAAGCGCCTTTTATTCCAGGTGCTGAAATAATACGAGTTGCAGATATTGCGGGTGTTAATCATTTTGTTAATAAACATCCTGCTGGTTTTGATATGAAAGTTGGCGAAAGAGGTAATGGCTTATCAGGTGGTCAACGCCAAAGTGTTGCCATTGCACGCTCTTTAATCATGTCACCGCCTATTCTTTTAATGGATGAACCTAGTAATGCCATGGACAATGCAACGGAAGCTGAGTTTTTAGCAAAGTTAAAATCAGAAATTTCAGACAGGACTTTTGTCTTAGTTACTCATCGTGCTTCATTATTAAAATTAGTAGATAGAATTGTAGTTGTTGAACAGGGTGCTGTTGTTGCTGATGGTCCTAAAGAACAAGTTCTTGATGCTTTGAAGCAAGGTAAAATCAATGTCAGACAATAATTATTCTGAATCACTTAAGCAGAAAAATGCTGCAAAAGAGGTTGAGCCGACCATAGAAAAACAAGAGCCTGGACATTCGAATTTTGGACTTGAAGCAGATGATCTGGACTTTATTCGCAGTACCAGTGCTGCGATGTTAGAGCAGACTCCTAAACGTTCACGTTTTATATTGTATTTAATTGCCTTTATGATGTTGGCCTTGTTGTATTGGGCTAATAATGCGCCTTTAGATGAAATTGCACGTAGTGAAGGCAAAGTGATCCCCTCGCATGAGGTGCAAATTGTACAGAATCTTGAGGGTGGAATTGTTACTGAAATTCTTATTCAAGAAGGAGACAGGGTGGAAAAAGGTCAGGTATTGTTAAAAATTGATGATACCAATTTTGCATCTTCTTTTATGGAAAGTCGACTTCGTTACCTTGAATTAATTGCCAAGGCCGCTCGTCTGACAGCTGAAGCACAAATGCAGGAAAAATTTCAAATTCCGGATATTGTTCATAAAGAAGCCCCTGATTTGGTAAAAAATGAACAGGCATTGTTTAAAGCGCATAATAGAAGACTACAAAGCAAACGAAATATCCTAAAAAATCAGGTTGAACAGAATGAGCAGGAAGTAAAAGAAGCTGAATCAAAACTACAACAAATAAAGCGTAGTTATGCTCTTGCCCTGAAGGAGCTAAAGATCATAAAACCACTGTTTAAAGCTGGTGCGGTTTCAGAAGTCGATCTCATTAAAAGAGAGCGTCAGGTCAATGAATTGCGAGGTGAGCTTGATTCAGTCAAGTTATCCATACCCAGACTTAAATCATCGATGCAAGAATCCTATAATAAAATTGAAGAACTTATTATTCGTTCTCAAAGTGATGCCAGGGAAGAACTGAATGAAGTCTCTGCAGAAATTCCACGTATTTTAGAGTCAATTGATACCTTACAGGATAAAGTACATCGTACTCATGTCCGCTCCCCGGTAAAAGGAACTATTAAACAATTACTGGTAAATACAATTAATGGTGTGGTTCAGCCGGGTATGAATTTGGTAGAAATTGTTCCCTTAGATGATGTGTTGATTATTGAAACTAAAGTGAGGCCATCAGATATAGCCTATCTCTATCCAGGACTTAAGGCCATTGTTAAGTTCACAGCCTATGATTTTGCAATTTATGGTGGCCTGGAAGCTGAGGTGATTCAAATCAGTGCTGACTCTATAACAGATGATAAGGAAGAAAGTTATTATTTGGTTAAAGTTCAAACCTTAAAAACTTATTTAGGTGATACGGAAAATTCCTTGCCGATTATTGCCGGCATGGTTGCTCAGGTTGATATTCTAACCGGTAAGAAAACAGTTATGGATTATTTGTTGAAGCCAATATTAAAAGCCAAACAAAAAGCACTTAGTGAGAAATAAAACTTTTTA
>WTAX01000383.1 GCA_013139395.1 Gammaproteobacteria bacterium
CATACCGTCTTATTTTTAGAAGGCAAAAGCAATCAGGTGATCGATGAACTGATTCTGGCAATGGATCAGGCTGCAGAGCAATTACACTATGAAAAAGCGGCGCTTCATCGTGATCAAATTGCCAACCTGAGACGCTTGCAGGAAAAACAATATGTCTCTAATGAAAAGGGTGATCTGGATATTATTGCCATCGAATACCAGCAGGGTGTAGCTTGTATTCAATTATTTTTTATCCGTGACGGCTTAAATCTGGGCAATAAAAGCTTTTTTCCCAAAAATGCACGACACCAGAATATATCAGAATTGTTATCAGCCTTTATTGCACAATATTATATCAGTTCAACAAGATCGGATCGATTTATCCCCACAAGCATATTAGTGAGCCATCCTTTTGATGACAGGGAGACTATTGAAACTATATTGCATGAGCAGTCAGGTCATAAAGTAGAAATAAGAGATAAAGTCAGAGGTGATCGTGCCCGATGGCTGCAAATGGCACAAACGAACGCTCAAACGGCACTAATGAGCCGTCTTTCTAATCGAGCCAGTGTTTTAAAGCGCTTTGAAGACTTGCAGGAAGTTTTAAAGATGGATACCCTGCCGGAACGTCTGGAGTGCTTTGATATTAGCCATAGTTCAGGAGAAGCAACCGTTGCTTCCTGTGTGGTGTTTGATCAATCAGGGCCGTTAAAAACAGACTATCGGCGCTTTAATATCGATAATATTACTCCTGGTGATGACTATGCGGCAATGCATCAGGCGCTTACGCGCAGATACCGAGCGTTAAAAAAAGCAACATTAACAAATGGAGAGGGAAAATTACCCGATCTACTCGTTATTGATGGCGGTAAAGGTCAGGTAAAACAGGCTCGTGAAGTACTGCAGTCGCTTGAAATCACCGGCGTACAAATCATTGGTATTACCAAAGGTGAGGGGAGAAGGGCAGAACTTGATACATTACTCTTGTCTGAGACAAATGAGAAAGTTATACTGCCAGCAGATTCAAAGGCCATGCATCTAATCCAGCATATTCGGGATGAAGCACATCGTTTTGCTATTACAGGCCATAAAAATCGACGTGCTAAAGCAAGAAAAACATCCCAACTGGAAAAAATCAACGGTCTTGGCCCAAAACGCAGACAACTGCTGCTAAAACAATTTGGCGGCTTACAGGAAGTCACCCGTGCAGGCGTTGAAGATTTGGCTAAAATTAATGGTATCAGCAAATCTCTGGCACAAAAAATTTATGACCATTTTCATAGTTAGCATTTATCAATCAAAGTGAAATAAAACTCTTATGCAATATACAATACCCAACATGCTGACCTCATTTAGAATGCTGCTTGTTCCAGTATTTGTTGTCGTTTTTTATCTACCTGTCTCCTGGGCTAATCAGGCAGCATCAATAATCTTTATGATAGCGGCAATAACTGACTGGTTTGATGGTTATTTAGCAAGACGCCTGAACCAAACCTCTGCTTTCGGCGCCTTTCTAGACCCCGTTGCAGACAAAGTGATGGTTGCTGTCGCCTTAGTGCTGCTGGTTGATAGAAATCCAACAGAATATCATAGTGCTTTTATGACCATAGCTGCGGTCATCATCATTGGCCGTGAAATTACCATTTCAGCATTGCGTGAATGGATGGCAGAAGTGGGTTCAAGAAATAGTGTTGCCGTCTCAATTATAGGCAAAGTAAAAACAACAGCCCAGATGATAGCCATTATCTGGCTGCTCTTTGCCCAGCCATTGTTAGGTGTGCCCCTGGTGGAAATAGGCTTTGTTTTACTTTATGTAGCCGTTTTTCTGACTCTATGGTCGATGGTCGACTATATTTCAGCGGCACTTCCTGCTCTCAAAGAATAACTCTTATTCAGACAAAATAAATAAGCTTATAAATTAAAAAAACCGTTGACATACATTCCATAAACGTTAAAATACACGCCATCGAAATAAAGCGGGAATAGCTCAGCTGGTAGAGCACGACCTTGCCAAGGTCGGGGTCGCGAGTTCGAATCTCGTTTCCCGCTCCAATTCGACTTTGTTTAGATTAGCTACAAGTATCTGATTTAACAAAATGCTTCATGTACCAATTCAAGAAGCAAACTCCACTTTTATATCGCTCAATTATTTATAATTAACGCTTATTAAGTGAAGTCACTATTATATGGCTGAATGGCAGAATGGCTATGCAGCGGATTGCAAATCCGTGGACCTCGGTTCGACTCCGGGTTCAGCCTCCATCATAAATAGTTGAATACATTATATTTTCGACATTAAAGTTAATCCTTGCTTGCTACTTTGATTAACCTCCAGCGTAATTCCAGCGTAGTTGGGATGAAAGCTGGTCAAAAGTGCGAGAATTATAATGGCCTATATCAGAAAACTTACTTCCGGTAAGTATCAAGTACAGATCCGCCAGTCGGGTTTAAAAACCATTTCTAAAACATTTCCACGTAAGAAAGATGCCTCACTATTCGCAGCACAAGTTGAAGCTGATAGAAAACTGGCTCAATCCCTGGGCGATCCCCTTACCAGTAAATTAACCCTTACCAATCTAATTGATGATTTTATTGAGCAGTACAACAAAAAAGATCATGATATTAATACCCGGCTGAATTGGTG
>WTAX01000235.1 GCA_013139395.1 Gammaproteobacteria bacterium
GTTCAGAGATTGAACGTAGAATGAAGCCTCATCAAGAGTACGGATAATTTCTTTTTTATTATGATTTAAACTATCTGAAAGATAATTTGTTTTACCCAGACACCATTGTTCGTAGTCAGCATAAGCCAATAAATTTAAGCGTAATAATAATTCAACAGGCTGATAGCAAGCGCTATCAATAATGAGCTGATCAATGGTATGAATAAGGTCTTTATCTAAATTTATTGTATTTTTCATCGTGGTAATTATTTATGGTTATCGTATTGCCTCAAAAGAAAAGATAAGACTTGAATCAGGTATAAAGTATCCCAAACTTTTGAAAATAAGATCAGAATTATAACGCTATAAAAAAGAAAAGGCTTATAAAGTGCCTTTTTATTTGACTATTGGAGTACGAATGAGCCAGGCGAACGAACAAAAAGAAAATTTCATTGACACTTCTGATGCAAAAGAATCACGTGAATTTCTAGCAGAAAAAGTGGCCGAACTGACACAAAAGCTGGATGCATTACCTGCGGTTGTCGAGCCAATGACGAGAGCTCGGTTATTGCTTGATTTAGCTAATGCAGAACTGGGTATGACTCAAATGAGTGATGTATGGAATCATGCAAAAGCTGCTTTTGATGTGTGTATTGCTCATGAAGAATGGCAGCTGGCCATTGAAGCCTGTGACCTGTTGTATCAAACAGAACTACCATCCTCAATTGTGGCGTTGGGACATGGCGTCTGGTTATCAGTGACCTATCCTGTAGAACCGGAATACAGCATTAATATGCTCAATAATGTGATTAATGAAACCACCGATGATGCCGATGGCGCTGCATTGGCTGCCATCACAGCACATTTTATTGTTGATCAGCGTACTGAAGGTGAAAAGCGTAAGGACCTAAAAGTATTGACCAGTAATATGTTAGCTAAAGTGGCTCTACGTCATAGTAAAGTAGAAACACAGGTTGGTCTTGATGTCTGGATGGATAAATTAGAACTCAGAGAACCTGATGTTTTTTTACCTAGAATGAGTATGGTGGTTGGCGCGATTGTTGGTGATGGCAATTGGTGGTTTGACAGAGAAGAATTAAAAAGTAAGATCGCAAGATAAAATACGAGTTAATGTTCATCCATAAATAGCTGTTTCTTTTCTTCCCCCTTCTTTAGAAGGGGGAGGTTAAAAGCAGAATAAACGGATGAACACTAACTAATCAATAATCTCATCCCCGTGAAATGTACTTTCAAAATGCATATTCTGGCCTTTAACACCATGAGACGTTAATAACGGCTTGAGCAGGTGATTCAGGTGTCCAGGTGCGGCAATATACAAATCAAAATTTAATAAATGACTGTGTTCATCATGAAGATGCAGCATAAGAGTTTCGGCAACTACATCGGTTTTTGCTTCACACATAATGCGTGTATAAGTAAAATTATCCAGCGCATCATTCCAGGAACGACATAAATTATCCAGATAATGATTTTCTACCTTCGTTGTCATCCAATATAAATGAATGGCCTCAGCATGATCCAGTGACATTGCGTGTTCTATCAAGCTTTTTATTGCAGAAAAGCCCGTATCCCAAGCAACAAAAATTAAAGAGTTTGGAGAGTCTTCATCAAGCACAAAACTGCCGTGAGGCCCCTCGAGTGTCACACTATCATTGTTCTTTAAATCCTGGATAACGGTCTGAGCAAAAGCTGCGTTGTTATTAACAGGAATGTGAAACTCCAGATTACTGGGTTCACAGGGACAACTGGCTATTGAATACTCGGCATTAACAGGTTCACTATTATCCTGTAAGTAATTATCAAGATTTAATTCAATATGCTGACCTGCCAGAAATCTCAGACGCTGGCTGCGAGGTGTTTTTAGCGTAAGTATTATGACATGCTCACTTGAGTGATCAATTTTTTTAACTTTAGAGGCAATCGTTTGTAATGGAATATCATCAGCACTGACGGCTTCTTCTGTTTCTAAAGTAATATCTGTTTTTGCTGCATTAGAGCAGGTCAGAATATAGCCCTGACTTTTTTCACTTTCAGAAAAAATATAGTCCTGATGCCTGGTTTTTTCGACCTGACCGGAAAGTAGTTTAGCTCTACACTTGCCGCATTTACCATTATTGCAACCATAATCAACAGCTAAACCTGAACGTAAAGCGGACTCAAGCAATGTTTCAGACTTATCAGAAATATAGTCATGACGGCTGGGTAATAATCTGACGTGGGGTAACATAAATTGCTTAATCTGATTTTCCAGTTGCTCAACAGGAGTGGTGAGTTTATCTTCTTCAAGAGCATTATGGGCCGTATTAAACCATTGTCTTATTTCATTAAAAGCATGTTCAGGATTAGAGATAACATTAAGTTCTATGAATTTCTGCTTCATGCCATCAATTAATTCCTCCATGTTTGCTGCTTGTTTGCGCTCTTCAGCCAGCTCCTTGTTTATTTTAATAATACGACGACTTAACGCATCTGCCTGAGCACCATCACGTTCACTTTGGACCATTTTATGCACAGCATCCTGCATAAATTTTTCCATCTTTTCGAGCATGGTATTGTCTTCATAGGCTGCATCTGGAAAGGCTTTTTTTAAATCAGAAAGTACAACAGTACCTTCCATAACAGTGAGTTTATTTTCTTGAATTTTTTTTTGAATATCACCGCGTTTGACACCAATGAGGCGTGCGGCCTGAGAAAGAGATAAATGACGATCCATTGATAACTCCTTTTTTATTAATAGATGTTTTA
This sequence comes from Gammaproteobacteria bacterium, assembly GCA_013139395.1. Classification (GTDB taxonomy): domain Bacteria; phylum Pseudomonadota; class Gammaproteobacteria; order GRL18; family GRL18; genus GRL18. The sequence goes on from WTAX01000235.1 coordinate 2,746, forward strand.
TTTGTAGAAGTGTACTGCTAATAATTATTATTTTAATGTGTTGATATTTACTCACAAATGTAGACTATAAAGGAGGAGATGTCTGTTAATTGGATCAAATAATATCAAGATATTTTTGTGGTTCAACATTCCACTTAAGATCCGCCTCAGAACTGATGACTGTAATTTTTTCTTGCTTAGAAAGATCAATAAGTACAGGCTCGACTGTTTTACGTGATTTTGTATTGAGAAAGATGACAACACAAGGTGCTAGTAAATTGCTATTATTTTCTGTGACTACTGCCAGATGATGATTGCTGAGCATTACCAAGGTAGCAGGTGGATAAATACCCACACAGTGAATAAATTCCTGCACAAGTCCAGAGTTAAAATGTGAACCGGTCCAGGATAACATGCGCTTTAGCACAACGGATGGATCTTGCCCTTTGTGATAACAACGATCGGCTGTTAGAGCATCATAAACATCAACAATTGCAGACATCTGCCCCAGCAAACTGATTTCATCACCTTTTTTACCGCCGGGATAACCGGAACCATCATATTTTTCATGGTGTAATGCTGCAACATCTAATGCATTTTGATTGATGCCGGGTGTTTTTGATAAAATGATATGGCTATCGACAACGTGCCCGCGCATAATCACAAGTTCTTCGTCTGTTAATTTATCTGTTTAGCTTCTTTGCATGTCTGTCTTAAGGGTTTTTGTGATTCTTTTTTTAAAGATGAGGGTTGATTCTCTGTGATTTTTAAATCGGGGAGAGAAGCTGGTTTTTTTCTTGAACATCTAATCCTTTACAAGTATCAATTTTTAGTGATTTGATGCCAATAGTATGAATTTTTTTATATCTTTTGTTGCTGTTATTTTAAATTGATTTCGGGCAAAGGGATGTTGTATCCAGGGGCAATTCAGTTCATGAATATACATGCCGGATGTTAATTGTTCAGTAGAAATGGTTTTGATCATAACAAAAGTTACTTAGGCTCTAAAATACCAGAAGTGATAATTCTCATTATAGACATGAAAATTTAAAAATCTATTTTTAGCAGTAAATGTTATTATTCTGTGGATAGTATCTGTGGATAGTAATGAGAGTAAAACAAGGAAGTGGCGTCCCCTAGGGGGTTCGAACCCCTGTTACCGCCGTGAAAGGGCGGTGTCCTAGGCCACTAGACGAAGGGGACATTGTGCTAACTAATAATAGCGCTAACTAATAATAGTGCTAACTAATAATAGTGCTAACTAAAAAAGTCAGATTTGAATAGTCCTTCGAAGCGATTAGCTAGAAAGTGCGCATATTATAGGGTTGAGATTTTAATTAGTCAAACATTAATTTTGTTTTTTTTAATTTTTCCTCGTTAGAGTAAGAATAAATAAAAAAATCATTAAATTATCAATTGCTTATAGATAATATTGATGGCTTTTTATATTATATAAGTCTCTATTGAATATTTCTCAGGAGCTCGATAATTATGAATGATTTAATTGAATCAACTGCCTGGCTTAAACTGAAAGAACATTATGAAACGATAAAAGATGTTCATATGCGTGATATGTTTGCTGAAGAACCTCAGCGTTTTGAGGCTTTTTCGGCCAGTTTGAATGATATATTGTTAGATTATTCAAAAAACCGGGTGACTGCCGAGACTATGGAACTTTTATTTGCCCTGGCGCGACAGGCTAATGTGGAAGAATGGCGTGATAATATGCTGGCAGGAATGGCAATAAATTCCACAGAAAATCGCTCTGTATTACACATGGCATTGAGAAATCGCTCTAATAAACCGATTCGGGTCGATGGCCGCAATGTAATGCCTAAGGTTAAAGCTGTTTTAGCTCATATGAGAGATTTTTCTGAACAAGTACGTTCCGGTGAGTGGCGTGGTTATAACGGAGCCAGAATAAAAAGTATTGTCAATATTGGTATCGGTGGTTCTGATCTCGGCCCTCATGTGGTTTGTGAAGCGATGAAGCCTTTTGCGCAACGAGGTTTAAAAGCCTATTTTGTTTCCAATGCAGATGCCACTCATCTGGTTGAGACTTTAAAGCAAGTTGAACCGGAATCCACATTATTTGTTATTGCCTCCAAAACATTTACCACACAGGAAACAATGCTTAATGCCTACAGTGCCAGGAAGTGGTTTATGGATCTGGTTGGTAATGAAAAGGCCATAGAAAAACATTTTGTGGCCGTAACAACCAATATTGAATTAGCTGAAAAATTTGGCATTAATGAAGCGAATACCTTTGAGTTTTGGGATTGGGTCGGAGGACGTTATTCTTTATGGTCGTCAGTGGGTTTAACCATCGCACTCTATCTGGGCATGGATCATTTTGAATCCCTGCTAGAAGGGGCTTATGATATGGATCAGCATTTCCAAAATACCCCCCTGGAAGAAAATGTTCCGGTGATTCTGGCTTTATTAGGGATTTGGTATAACAACTTCTTTGATGCGCAAAGTCATGCGATTATGCCCTATAGCCAATATTTAGAGCGTCTGCCGGATTATTTGCAGCAATTAGATATGGAAAGTAATGGTAAAACCATTGATCGTAGCGGTCATCGAGTCAATTACTTAACCGGGCCTATTATCTGGGGCCAGTCAGGTACCAATGGACAGCATGCTTTCTTCCAGTTATTACATCAGGGTACTAAACCGGTTCCTGCTGATTTTCTTATTCCTGCCTTAAGTCAAAATCCCCTTGGCTTACATCATAGGGTGCTGTTTTCTAACTGTTTAGCTCAAACCAAAGCATTAATGCTGGGTAAAAAATATGCTGAAGCAGTGGATGAAATGAAGCATCAGGGCTTTGACAAAGAAACTATTGAAGAAGTCATTCAACATAAGGTTTTTGATGGTAATAAGCCAACCAACACCATTATCTTTGAACGACTCACACCAAAAACATTAGGCTCTATATTAGCCATGTATGAACATAAAGTTTTTGTGCAGGGGATTATCTGGAATATTAATTCCTATGATCAATGGGGTGTTGAGTATGGCAAGGTACTGGCTGGTCAAATTCAGAAGGACTTATCAACACCGGGTGATGTTGAAAATCATGATTCCTCTACCAATGGCCTGATTAATTATCGCAAACGGGTTTATTTTGATGAAATTGAAAAAGGCGGCAATGATTAATGCATTCATAAGCTAAAAATAGTGTAACGATTCAGTGTGTATTCCTAAATAACGCTTGTTAAGCCTATGGTTGCTTATTTTTCTAACTTTGACTTTCTGTTACGAGAACTCGCTGCGCTCAAACAATCAAAGTCAGAAAAATAAGCAACCACAGGCTTTTTGTAAATAATACGCTGAATAGTTACAAAATAGTTACAATAATTCTTACCAGGCAGGCTGATCATTAGCGAGGAGGGAGCTCCTCGATTTTAAATCGATCAACCAGACCCTGCAAGTTATCTGCTAGTTCAGACAGCACTTCACTGGAGGTTTTTATTTCCAGTGAAGTGGCGCTGGTTTTTTGGCTTTCTGCCACAATTATTTCAATATTATGGTTTATCTCTATTGAGAGATCTGCCTGTTCAACTACCGCTTCTTTTATGAGTTGGTTTTTCTTATCAATGGATTCAATTGAACTGGTGACTGTGTTCAGCACCTCACCAGCATCTTTTGCCTGCTCAACACTGCTCATGGTATGAGTTTTACTGGCAGCCATCACTTTTACAGCATCTTTACTGGCAACTTGTAAGCTCTCTATGAGGGACTGGATTTCAGTTGTGGCATCTTGTGTTCGGCTGGCAAGCTGTCTGACTTCATCAGCCACAACTGCAAAACCACGACCTGATTCACCTGCTCGTGCCGCTTCAATGGCTGCATTTAAGGCGAGTAGATTGGTTTGCTCTGCAATACTTTTAATCACACTAATGACTGAACCAATATTATCACTATCGGATTCTAATTGATGAATTACGACAGCAGATTGTTCAATTTGACGGGCAACCTGGTTAATAGCTTTAATGGTTGATAGAACACTCTGCTGACCTTTTTGTGCCTCACCTTTTGTCTGGTGTGTTGCTTTAGAGGCAAATTCGGTGTGTTCAGTGACCATTCTGGATTTGTCCATCATCTGGTTGATGGAGCTTGCTATTTGATTGGTTTCTTCATTTTGTCTATTGATGGTGGTATTGGTTTCATCAGAGTGTTGTTTAAGAATATTGGTGGCATTAGTGAAATAGTGAACAGTGTGTGAAACTTCCTGCAGGCTGTTGTGAAACTTCAATAACATATTATCAAACGCATTAGCTGTGCTGCCAATTTCATCATTTTGATTCATATTGATACGTTTGGTTAAATCAGAGGTTTGTTCAATTTCTTTTATTACGTTACTCAGATGAATAATAGGTTTAGTGATCACTCTGGAAAACAATAAGCCTGCAACGGCAGATAATGTCAGCATAATTAAAAACACAGATAAAGCGGAAGTTGCAATCGTTTTTTTCAAGGCTTCAACGGGAGAAAATGCTTCAGCAACACTAATTTCGCTAATAATAGCCCAGTTTAGATTGGCAATTTTTATACTGGAATAGGCTGATAAAACAGGAATTGCTAATGAATTTGAATATTCAGAAAAACCAGCTTTTCCAGAAAAAGCACCTTGTGTAGCGGGTGTTTTTATGGATTGTATTAATACATTGGTTTTTTTTGATTTAATATTATCAATATCTTTTTGGCTTATGCCGGTTTGTCTGATTAATGAAAAATACTGTTCTGAATTTTCAACTAATCTTCGATCAATACTTCGTGCTAATAGATCTGAACCCACCAGATAACTTTCTCCAGTGTCACCCATACCCACTTGCTGCCACTTTTTATTGCTGGTCATAATTTGGTTAATCATTTTAGTATTGAGTTGAAAAATTAAAATACCGGTTTTTTCTTCCTCATCAAAAATTGGGGATGCAATAAACGCAGAGGCCTGATTGAGAGATGGCAGATAAGGTGAGAAATCAGTTAAAGAGATAAAATCTGCTTTAGTCGCTTTATTGGCCTTGTTGAACACTTTACCTAATTCAGACTGTGCAAGAGGCCCAGCAATTAAAGATGAAGCAAAGTCGATTTTTTTGCTAACGGAATAGATAATATTACCTGTTTCAGGATCGACAAAGTAAATGTCACTAAAAAGGAAACGGTTTTTGAATTCTTTAAACTTATTATGATAGAGACTATGAATTTGAGCATAAAGTGTGTCATCTTCAGGATTGAGCAATTGATCTTTTGCCATCAAAGGGGCTTTATTGCTGACTAAATATTGTGTTTGTAAGGTAATAGCCTGTTCACTGAGTTTATTAATATAATCAGTGAAAACAGGGGGCTTTTCAGCATTTAAAGCAGTAAAGCCTTTATTAAAATCCTGCCGGTAGAATTTTTGTAAGGCAGTTTTATAGTCACTAACGGGTGTTTCATCTATGAACTCATCATTGAAGTTAGTAAATGCATCTTTAAACGATAAACTGGCATCAATAAACATCTGGTCTTTGGAAAATGTGATAAGCTGGTCAGTGGTTATTTTAAAATAATTTTTAATCTGAGATTTTTTGTCATCACGCAGTGCAATAAGACGATTGTGTACCTGTTCCTGAAGTGCTTTTTCACCCTTGTCAATCGACTGCCAACCGATAACCATGGTAACAACAAGTAGTGGCACAATGGTTAATATGCCAGAGCCCAGTAACATTTTTGTTTTTATATTCATAGACTAATATCCAGAGCAAGGCCCTTATATTGTACGATTGATATTTTTGTTAACAATATACAGAATAGTACCTGATTTATATATCGACAATAAGGGGAGAACCTTTAACCTAAATAAATCAGTTGAACCTACTGCGAGCGTCCAATGCACTGAATCTTCAAGACTTTTCAGAATATTTTGAATTCACCCGTAGAGTGACTACGCCCCGAAGGAAGTGCCCTTGGGGTGCGAATAAATCCAAAATAACCTGCAAAGCCTTGAATCTATAGCACCTTGATCGCTCTCGCTACGATTCAACTGATTAATTTAGGTTTAATTAATGAAAGGCTGATTTATATCAATAAGATGAGCGGCCTGGCGGGGTGTTATGCCAAAGGTTGTTGTAAAAATACTCCAGAGGCTGATATTTGTCTTTATAATTCATTTTGCTGCAGTCTTTGATCCAGTATCCAAGATAGAGCCATTGTAAGCCGCGACGTTGTGCTTCTTCTGCCTGCCATAAAATAGAGAAGACACCCAAACTGCGTTTTTGATATTCGAGTGAAGAATCAAAAAAGGTGTACACTGCCGAGAGACCATTATCGACAATATCAGTTGCTGCAATACCGATTAATTTATCATTTTCCTGAAATTCAAAAAAAGTAGTATTACTCCATTTTGAGGTTAGAAAATCCAGATATTTTTCATTATCAGGCTCATCCATCCCGCCCCCCGGATGTCTTGATTTGACATACTCAGCATACATTTGATACTGCGCTTCGTTATATTCAGGTTTTTGAGCTTTTACAAGCACATTTTTATTTTTGCTCTGGCAACGTTTTTGGGAACGGCTTAAAACGAATTTTTGGACATCCAGGCGAACGGGGATACAATCATGGCATTTTTTGCAATAGGGTGTGTAGACATAATTGCCGCTACGACGAAAACCTTGCTGGATCAGTTCTGAGTAGATATCAGCAGTCATTTCTTTGTCTGGATCAACAAATAAACTATTGGCCTGACGATCAGGCAAATAACTGCAGTCGTGTTCTGCAGAGAGATACAGGTTTATTGGTTTTTGTAGAAATTTATTTTCCATATTAGACATTTAGCTGATCCAGGTGCATTGACAAAGCAATAGACTAAGCAATTTATTATGTGAAAAACTATGGCTGAAACAGGGTATTCTTTTGATTCTTATTATCTATAAATGATCGAGTATGTTGTTCAATCAGTTTAAGAAACTGACTTCTTGGAATTTCTTCAGCTCCCAGACTTAATAGATGATCTGTTGTTACCTGACAATCGATTAAAGCATAGTTGCTTTTTTTTAATTCGTCCAGTAAATGGACAAAGGCTACTTTTGAGGCATTACTTTGCCGGGAAAACATGGATTCACCAAAAAAGACTTTTCCCAAAGCAATTCCATATAATCCCCCGACTAATTGACCGTTTTGCCAGCACTCAGCACTATGAGCAATGCCCAGTTTGTGTAAATAAAGATAAGCCTGCTGCATGTCATCAGTGATCCAGGTGCCATCCTGTTCTTTTCGTGGCGTTTGTGCACAGGCATAGATGACCTGTTCAAATGCCTGATTAATGGTGGTTGTGAAGGTCTTCTTGCGAATAATTTTTTTTAAGCTTTTAGAGATATGTAATTTTTCAGGAAATAAGACGGCACGAGGATTGGGGCTCCACCATAAAATAGGCTGCCCAGGGCTATACCAGGGGAAAATACCATTAAGGTAGGCCATAACAATGCGTTCTGGAGAAAGATCGCCGCCAATGGCTAATAAACCATTAGGATCAGTTAATGCATTGTCAGGATGAGGAAAATTATAACTATTATCTTCTGGTTCAAGCCAGATGGGGTATTGTTTCATAAATGGGTATTAGGTAGAGTTGAAATTTATTTCTTACTCTACCTTATCCTGTGTTAGGTAGAGTTGAGATTTATCTCTTATTCTACCTTATCCTATGTCAGGTAGAGTTATTTTTTTTAGCTTTTATTGAGTCCGCATGCCTGATTTTACAATAAAAAACCTTAATTTATCGCCTGTTTCGGCTAATTTTAGTCATATTTTTAATTTTTGTGTGCCGGCTGGAACTTGTATGGGAATTACCGGCCCATCAGGTATTGGTAAATCAATCTTATTAAAGGCTTTGGCTGATATGCTGCCTCATGAGGGAGAAGTTTTTTTGGGTGATATTGAATCACAAATGATTTCTGCACCTCAATGGCGTCGCAAAGTGGCGATGCTGCCGGCAGAAAGTCAGTGGTGGTGTAATACGGTAGGTGAGCATTTTCTGAGATTTGATGAAACACTATTTGGCTACTTTGGTTTTGAACAAGCGGTTATGGATTGGCAAGTCAGTCATTTATCCAGTGGAGAAAAACAAAGATTGGCCTGTATCCGTCTATTAATGAATCAACCGGAAGTCTTATTGTTAGATGAGCCAACGGCCAATCTGGATAGAACGAATCAGGCTAATCTGGAATCACTTATTGCTGATTATCAACAAAAATATCAAATGCCCGTCATTTGGATTAGCCATGATAAAGAACAGTTAGAGCGAGTTTGCCAGCAATTATTAGTCATGAATAAAGATCATTATGACGTTAGTTCATTAGCTGGAGTGCCATCATGATACATCTTACTCCCTGGGATTTAGTCATTGCTTCAGGCATGATCATCGTTCTGGCTATTACCAGTTTATTATTGCAATTGAACATTGCCAGACAATTGACTATTGCAGCCATCCGTAATGTGATTCAGTTATTGCTTATTGGTTATATTCTCAAATTAATTTTTAATACAAGTAATCTTTTTTTACTGGCGAGTATTGCCGGCATTATGCTTTTGGTTGCAGGCTATGAAATCAATGCCAGACAAAAATACCCGCTAAAACGCTGGGTGGGTTTTAAAATAGGCACCAGCGCCTTATTTCTCTCTTCATTTTCTATGGTGTTGCTCACTTTGATGGTGATTGTTGCCCCAACTCCCTGGTATTCACCACAATATTCTATCCCTTTGCTGGGCATGTTACTGGGTAATACAATGAATGGCATTTCATTAGGTATGGATAAACTCAATCAAAGCCTTTATCAACAAAAACAAGTGATAGAACAACGCTTAATGCTGGGTCAAACGTATCAGGAAGCCATTAAAGAAATTCGTATAGAAAGTGTGCGAACTGGCATGATTCCTATTATTAACTCAATGGCTATTGCCGGTTTAGTGAGTTTGCCGGGTATGATGACCGGGCAAATACTTTCAGGAACACCACCTGTAGAGGCTGTAAAATATCAAATTCTCATCTTTTTTCTTATTGCTTCAGGCACCGGCTTTGGAATCATCACCTCAGTATGGATGATTTCAAAACATATGTTTGATGATCGTCAGCGTTTGAATCTGGCAATTTTAAAAATTAAATGAAAACTTTTAGTTTATACATTGCAAATTGTTATTGACTTTCCTATCCTTAAAATGAACTTCTTCAATAATAAGTCCTGTCGTTGAACATTAGTTGAACATTAGTCGAACAGTAGTTGAACAGTAGTTGAACATTATCCGGCAGTTCCATTTATACGTCGAAAATGTTATCTATTATTTATATAAAGTTAAGAACGATTGGAAATTTAGTAATGAAGGATCGATTGATAATTTTTTTACTATTGCTATGCTTTTCTGCCAGTCTCTTTTCAAAAGAGCTCAGTATTCCGTTAAACAACTCATTACATGGTTTAGCTGAGTATACCGAAGGCGATAAAGATAAACCTGCGGTGCTTATCCTGCATGGTATTCTGCAAACCCGAAATTTTTCTACCACGCAGAAAATAGGGGACTTTCTTGAAGAATCCGGATATACCACACTCAGACCAACTATCAGCTTAGGTGTTGATAGCAGAAAAACAAGTCTGGCCTGTGAAGCGATACATACTCACACCATGGAATCAGATATTGAAGAAATCGCGCAATGGGTTCAATGGTTAAAGAAAAAACATCAAAAAATTATTTTGCTAGGACATAGTGCCGGAGCCAGTCTATTGGTTGCCTATCTGGATAAATATAAAAATACCCATATAACACCAGAAAAAATAATTCTTGTCAGTCTTGCTTATTTTGGTAACCGTCCCAGCTCCAATGCAACCAGTGCAGAAATTGACAAAGCAAGGAAGGCTGTTGCCGCAGGGCAACTGGGGCCAGCTTCATTTGGATTTATCTATTGTAATAACTATGTTTCTCCCCCTGAAGCCTATTTATCGTATATTGAGTGGTCTCAACAACGTGTTACGGAAGGATTAATTAATATCAGCAGCCCCGTTTCACTACTCTTTGGTGCCGGTGATAAGCGAATTGAGCAAACATGGCCTGCAAAGCTCAGTGAAATGGGTATGGATGTACATATCACAGATGAGGCAAATCATTTTTTTCATGGCTCACATGAATTTGACCTGCTGGATTTCATAGAAAATGCGGTTGACTCATAAGCTGAATAACAACGAATGAAATTTTCTCTTAAACAATATGCGTTTTTACTCAGTTGTCTTACAATTTTCATATTTCTTGGTTTTGGCTGGTATACCTATAATCAGATTGAATCAGCCAAAATTATATTGGCTGACTGGAAATTTAAAAGTACCAATGAAGAGCTTTCAGAGGCCATAACAAAGGCTGCTGAACAGGGTACGCAGGCAGCCCGGAAGTTTGCCGAATGGGGGGAGTCAGGACAACAAATCCTGAACTCATCATTCTATTCTTACTGGCGTGAGCAACGGATGATGAGTGCGGGGTTTCTGCCGACAAATACGTTAGCAGCAAACCTTTATAATGTTCAAGGCGAATCATTATCAGACGTTTCTGAATTAACTTTACCTTTTCGCATTGATCCGCAAAAATTACCACAGCATTTTATTATTCATGAAAAAAACAACGTGGCTCATGCTGCTTTTTTTGCCCCGGTGTATAGTCAGGGTGGGAAAACGACTATTGGCTTTGTGTCTATTAGTCTGCCGATTCTGCCTCTGATCAGCAATTATAAATTTTATCATATAGACGAAAAGAGCATTAAGATAAAAGCAAAGTCTGGTCATACTCCAATGACAGAGATCATTCACTATATTGACTATGAAAAGAAAAAAGATATTTCCTCAGTTGTTGTACAGACAATCCTGGATAACGCTAGTCAGGGCCTGTTGATTGCCAGTCTGATCATTGCCGTGTTACTTTATGTTCTTCTTGGCTATGGTATTAAAAGACCATTGCAGTCTCTGATTGATCATATTTATCTACTGAGAAAAAATCCTGACTTTTTGCACTCAGGACGTTTCTTAAAAGAACTGCCCATTAAAGAACTTAATGAAGTCAGTCAGGCTCTCAATGCCTACCAGGAAGAACTGAATAATGTTTATGGCAGTCTGGATGAAAAAAATAAAGAGCTTCTGGAACTTGCCAATACAGATGCCTTAACCAGTATGAAAAATCGTCGAGCCTTTAATGAACACTGGCAACAGGTCTGTCATATTGCAGAAAATTCCCGTTTAGATATCTGCATGATGTTATTTGATATTGATCACTTTAAAGCCATCAATGACAGTTATGGGCATCAAATGGGTGATGAGGTATTAGTCGCTATTTCCGGATTAATAAACTCTGAATTTCGCAAAGGTGAATTACTCTACAGGTTAGGAGGTGATGAGTTTGGTACTGTCATTATTAATTGTAACGAGAAGACAGGCCTTGAAATTGCTCATCGTTGTAATGAAAGCGTATCCAGTTTTAACTTCAGTTCATTGGGAATAATGGAAAAGGTACAAATTAGTATAGGGATATCATGTACCCAATCTGGAAACAAAGCGGATTTAGATAATCTTAGCTGGCAGGCTGACTCAGCTGTTTTTCAGGCTAAACGTCCGGGTGAACAAAGTGTTATGGCCTATCAACCGGAAATGGCAGCATCTTCTCGTAGTCTGTTTTCGAACTGGATATACTCTGCTGTTTTTAAGGCAATTGAAACAGGTGACGGAATAAAAATTCATTATCAGCCGATTGTAGAATTAAGCAATAACACGATTAATTACTATGAATCTCTGGTGAGAATTCAACATAAGGACGAAATAATACCCCCCAGTCATATTTTTCCAATCATTTCCGCACGAAATCTCGATATGGAAATGGATCAGGTGATCGTTAAGGCAATACTGGATGATCTTGAAAAGCAGCGAATACCTGCAGGCACAGGCGTTTCTATAAACCTGTCCGGTCCTTCGGTCAGCAGTACTGATCTCATCAATTGGCTGCAGCCATTGCGCAAATATCTCAAACAATATAAATTGGTTTTTGAAGTGACTGAAACGGCATTGATAAGTCAAATGTCAAAGGCAACAGATAATTTGAACAAACTTAAATCCATGGGATTTCTTATCGCTCTGGATGATTTCGGCAGTGGTTATTCATCGCTTCGATATCTTGGCAGTATGCCTGTGGATATTGTAAAATTTGATATTTCACTGATAAAAGATTTGGAAAATCCCAAACAACACAAACTCATTCTTAGCCTCTGCAAGATGATTAATGAGATAGGTTATGAAATGGTTGCCGAAGGTATTGAACACACTGAAACACATCAACGTGTTTTTCATGCCGGCTTTGATTATGGTCAGGGTTTCCTTTATGGAAAACCAGCTGAGAATTTTAAAACGAACAAGCCTCGCTAAGGAGTTACAAATTGTTTTAGCATTTTTTTTTCACTTATCAAAGTGGAAAAGAGCCAAGAATGGATGTTTCAATATTTGTCAATTCATGCTTAAAGATGCCAAACAGGGATAAATTTTCACACTAGTCATGAATTTATGAAAAGGCATGATTCTATTGTGAGTGAAGGCTGGTCTGTCTATAGCCAATTTCAGACAAATGAATTATGCTAGCGATAATTTTATTAATTGACGTTAGAGACAGATACATGAATGGCGATGATCTTTCTGCATTTGAAGCAGAACTTGGGTTTGACACACTGGCAATAAGAGCTGGTTATAAGAGAACTCAGGAAGCGGAACACGATGAAGCAATTTTTCCTACCTCAAGCTATGTTTATAGTTCAGCTGCTCAGGCGGCTGCACGATTTTCAGGTGATGAGCCGGGTAATATTTATTCACGCTTTACCAATCCAACAGTAAGAACCTTTGAAGACCGTCTGGCTGCGCTGGAGGGTGCTGAAAGTTGTGTTGCGACCTCTTCTGGGATGGCTGCGATTATGAGTACCTGTCTGGGCTTGCTCAAAACAGGCGATCATATTGTTTCTTCGCGGTCAATTTTTGGTTCAACGGTGGTGTTATTTAATAATTATATGGCTCGTTTTGGTGTGACCACCAGTTATGTTGATCTGACTGATCTTAATGACTGGGAAGCTGCCATTCAAAACAATACTAAGTTATTGTTTCTTGAAACCCCATCGAACCCCTTAGTTGAAATAGTCGATTTGAAACGGCTTGCTGAACTGGCACATCAACATGATTGTCTGCTGGTGGTGGATAATTGCCTATGTACGCCGGCCCTGCAAAAACCTTTATCAATGGGGGCTGATGTCGTCATTCACTCAGCAACCAAATATATTGATGGCCAGGGACGAGGTGTCGGTGGAGCCGTTCTGGGTACAAAGGAAGTGGTTGGTGGTGATGTGTATGGCGTGCTCAGAACAACAGGGCCGACAATGAGTCCATTTAATGCCTGGATCTTTTTAAAAGGTCTGGAAACACTTAATCTCAGAATGAAAGCTCATTGCGCCAACGCAATGGCTTTAGCCCAATGGTTAGATGAGCATCCTGCCGTGGATAAAGTCTATTATCCTGGTCTTGAGAGCCATCCTGGTCATAGCTTAGCGGCTAGTCAGCAAAGTGACTTCGGTGGTTTATTATCATTTGAATTAAAAAATAATAGTAGAGCACAGGCATGGCAGGTGGTTGACAATACCCGTTTAATATCTATTACAGCTAATCTTGGTGATGTGAAATCTACCATTACTCATCCTGCGACCACCACTCATGGCCGAGTGCCGCTTGAAGAACGTGAAAAAGCGGGTATTAGTGATGGTTTGCTGCGTATTGCTGTGGGCTTAGAGTCCATAGAAGATATTCAGAATGATCTGCAACGAGGACTCTGTAAATTATCTTAAGTATTTTTTAATGAAAAATATCCTCGAATATAGTCAATATCAGGACCCACAGGTGCGCGCACTGGTCTGGTCGCTGTTGAGTTCCGGACTGGTTAATGAATCCGGTGAGTACCCGGCCTGTGTCAGCGCACAATGGTGTCATGAGCTTTATGACAATTTTCGTCCTTTTCTAAAGCAATTAGATAATGAGCCTGTTGAGTTGCAGCAATGGCTTGAACAGTTTAAATCATGGCGTCTTGGTATACGTTTTGAAGCGTATTGGGCCTTTATATTAGAACAATTAAAAAAACAAAATAAGCTTATTCACTACACCACTCATACCCAGGTTCAGGAACAGATTAATAATGGACCATTTAAGCAAACGCTGGGTGAAATGGATTTTGTTTATCAAGATCAAAATAAGCAATTACACCATCTGGAAATTGCCGCAAAATTTTATTTACTCAAACCCGATGAATTTGGTTTTGAACGATTGATTGGTCCTAACGGGGGAGATTGGTATGAGCGTAAGCTGGAGCATTTGTTTAAAAAACAATTACCACTATCTAATCGTTCAGAAGCAAAAAAAATACTAGCAGAAGATTTCGATATTAATGTTGAAGAAATTGATTGCCATCATCAGGGACTGATAAAAGGTATGATCTTCCTGCCTGTAACGGGTGAAGGTAATTTAAATGATAATGAAGTCAAACGACTCAATCCTGATTGTCTGATGGGTACCTGGGGTACAATTAATAATTGGTATTTATCAGATCCCGGTGAATTGGGACGTTGGGTGATGTTGGATAAACTTTCATGGTTAGTACCACAAGTTTATTCATCACAGGAAGAGACACTTTACAGTGCTAAAGAAATGGCTTATAAATTAAAAACTCATTTTCATGGCACAAAACGCAGCGTATTAATCGCTCGTCTTGAATATAATGAAGAACATAACTTGTGGCTGGAGCAGCAACGGGTGATGGTGGTTGATAAATATTGGCCAAGTTTTAAACGCACCATAGATAACATGCTTCAGCAATCAGAAAAAAGACCAACAGATAAAAAAATAGAGACATAAATGAATAAAAATAAAATCATTATCAGCAGCTTATTATTATTTTTTTTAATGCCTGTTGTGAGCTATGCCGCTCCTGCCACTATCCTGTATTTTTCAGAGCATGAGCAGGGCAGTGATGAAGTGCTTATTACCATGACGATAACCAATCAATATCTACGTATTGATGATCGGCTGATAAAAAAATCGAATCAGGAGACTGAAGAAAATAAAGGTTTTGTGCTTTTTGATCGAAAAAATAAAGAGATTTACAGTGTCAGCTCTGAAGAACAGCAAATCATAAAAATCAAACATGTCGCCGTAACGATACCATCACCTATTGAACTTAAACTGAATACACTGAGTTTGGATAGGGATAAAAATGCACCGTTAATTGAGGGTAAAAAAATACAGCATAAGCAGATTTATGTGAATGATAAACTCTGCAGCAATATAATAACCGTCCCTGGATTAATGCCCGATGCTGTGACAGCGTTGAAGAGCTTTAATCAGGTTTTAGCGGGACAACAGACTGAAACATTACGTTATATTCCAGGTGACCTGCATGAAGCCTGTGATCTGGCAAGACATAGTTTTTACCCACAAAGCCATTTAGAAAATGGTTTCCCAATGATGATGCAGACTATTGGTGAATCAGGAAAAATTGAAGATATTAAAAGTACAAGAGTATTGATTGATTTTAAAGAAAAAGATGTTTCTGATGATTTTTTTGCCTTACCAGAATACGATATTGTTAAAATAAATTAACAGATATTTCGGTCTTTTTTTACTCTGTCGGTTTAAAAATAAGTGACCATGGGCTTATCAAGCGTTATTTAGGAATACACACTGAATAGTTACAATTTTTCAATAACCAATAGACGGAAAGTAATTAAACCCCACTTTGCCGCTACCGCCGATTAGCACAGGAATTAATAACAAAAAAACTGAACCCAGCAAAACGTGCGATATAACCTGGGGTAAAATGGTGCCATAACGCAGGTAAACATGCCCCCACAACAAACCAGCAACAAATGTTACAGCAGCCAGAGGAACATTAGGGAAATGGAATAAAGAAAAAACGGAGGCTGCTACTAATACCGCTAGTACATGACTGGACGTTAAGCGCGATAATGTCAAAGCCAGTATTGGCCCCAGGATCAACTGCTGAATAAACGCCAAAAGCAAGTATCGATAAATACGTTTCGATATTGATTCAATATCCAGGCCATCCATTATTCCGAGAATAAAACCCAGACCGATCAAGAACAACAAAAGAATGGCAGTTCCAATCCCGACAATCAACCATGGCTGTAACCCCGTATTGAGGCCAACCCCCTCTCTCCAGCCAAACCGGGCATCGATACGAAGCATGGCAATTAGCAGCAATAGATACAAACCAACATCCAGACCTAGCAAAAACATACTTTTTGTGACAAAGGGTACCAATTGCATAGTAATCACGGTGGCACAAACAATTACCAGCAACTGGATACTTGCCCGTTTTTTTATATAGGGGGACCAGGACAATAAGCTTAACAATGCCAGCAGCACACAAAAAACAATGGACCAGTCAAGTGTTGTGGTTTCTGTCTGTTTTTTTGCCGCAATGACCATAGCAGAAGGCAATACGATCGCCGATGGGTATTGTAACCACACTTTACCCGCAAATTGTGAAAGTCTTTCCGGCGTGTACAGCCACTCATCAAAATAAAATGTCGACACATCTTGAATGCCTAGTCCTGCAGGCCATGCAGAACGGATCTTTATTTGGTCTATATGAAACTCATTTGCAAAAACAACTGGATCCACACGCAATCCACTTACTGGTCCGCCATCACATAAGCGTTTATCCTTTTTTTCGATTATGTCGTACCAAAGCAGTTTAGTGAGATTCAGCTCAATTGTCTGCCATCCGGGTTTTAGAGGGATTGGTCTGCTACGGCTATTAAGCTGAAAAATATTCTCTGGTGAACAACTTGCATGCAATTGCAATTTTTCTTCTTTAGCACTAAATATTCTTATCTGAAAATAGGGATAATGCTGCAAATCTAATAAGCGTCCATTAAAATTCAGCCAGAAATAAGGATCGTTAGACTGCGGGCGGACAGAGAAAATATCTTTCTCAACTGCATAGTTATCAAGCGAATGTTGATGACTTGATTCAATATCAATCAAACTGTCAAACGACCAGAAAAATGGGGTATCGCCTGTCTCCAGATAATGCAGGTCTATTTGAGCACGCTCGATAATTAGCTGCCTTGCAAGCATATTGGCAACAAAAAGCTGACTC
>WTAX01000144.1 GCA_013139395.1 Gammaproteobacteria bacterium
TATGAAAAAATTCTCACCGACATTATTTAAAGCCTTAGGTATCTTCTTGCCTTTGATTACGACCAATTGTGCTATTCTTGGATTAGCGCTGTTTCAAACTCATAAGGATTACGACCTGGCACAATCACTGGCCTATAGTACTGGTGCCGGAGCCGGTTTTATTCTTGCTATTATGTTAATGGCCGGCTTAAGAGAAAAACTCGAATTAGCCGATTTACCCAATACCAGTCAGGGTGCGGCCATGAGTTTAATGTTAGCCGGAATTTTATCCTTAATTTTTATGGGCTTTGCCGGCTTGGGCAGTTAGCATGGAGAACTCAATGGATATTTTATTTCGTTATTTAGTCGCAATGGTTTTTATGTTTTCTGTCTTATTTATCTGGCTTATGGTACAGAGACTGTCCAGAAAATTTGCATCCGAACATCCCGAGTTTGGTCCTGCCCGTGAAGAAGGCGGTGGCTGTGGGGGTGGTGGAAAATGCAATTGCGGTAGTGTAAAGAATTGTACTAATCCAAAAATTAAACATACGGCTTCTAAAAAGAATGAGTAATTATTTACATATATTTCTTAATCACCATAGACTTTTTGTTAACAATAAAGTTCGTAGTTATAAAAAATTGACTTTAATATTTTCGCTATCAACTAAAGAGAGCCCATAATGAGTACTAATATCATCTGGTTTGAACAGCTCGGCAAAAATGATGTTGAAATTGTCGGTGGTAAAAATGCATCTCTGGGTGAGATGATCAGTAAATTAACCAAAGCAGGAATTCGTGTCCCAAATGGTTTTGCGACTACTGCTGAAGCTTTCAGGCGATTTCTTAATCATAATAGTTTAGACAAACGAATTAATGATGAATTGAAAGATCTGGATATTGAAGATGTAGAAGCATTACAAAAAAGTGGTGCTAAAATCCGTCAATGGATAATTGATGCCCCCCTGCAAAAAAAATTAAAAGAGGATATTATTGCCGCCTGGCATACCATGGATGAGCAATCCAGTGGTGAGCTTTCCGTTGCTGTACGTTCTTCTGCCACTGCCGAAGATTTACCTGAAGCTTCTTTTGCAGGTCAACAGGAAACCTATCTCAATGTTCGCGGCATCCGTTCAGTGTTACACCATATTAAAGAGGTATTTGCTTCTCTTTATAATGATCGTGCCATTGCCTATCGTGTTCATCAGAATTTTTCCCATAGCGAAGTTGCCCTTTCAGCTGGTATTCAGCATATGGTTGGCAGTGATAAAGGCACCAGTGGTGTTATGTTTACTCTGGATACTGAATCTGGTTTTAGAGATGTCGTCTTTATTACCGCCTCTTATGGTCTGGGTGAAACGGTGGTACAGGGTGCTGTTAATCCTGATGAATATTTTGTCCATAAAAAATCCCTGGCAGCTGATCGTCTGGCTATTCTGAGCCGAAAATTGGGCAGTAAAGAAATTAAAATGATTTATAGTGATAAGTTGGATGAAACCACCAAAATTGTTCCGGTTGATGCCGCACATCAACAGCAATTTTGTCTGACTGATGATCAAATGCATGAACTCGCTCATAGAGCTGTTATTATTGAAAAACATTATCAGCGCCCTATGGATATTGAATGGGCTATGGACAAAAATGGCTTACTCTATATTGTTCAGGCACGTCCAGAGACCGTTGCCAGTAGAGAAAAAGTTCATTTTACCGAGCGTTACAAACTGACTCAGTCTGGTCAGGTCATTATCGAAGGACGTGCCATTGGCAAAAAGATAGGGGCAGGAAAAGCCCGTATCATTAATGATATTAGTGAAATGAGTCAAGTTCAATCCGGCGATATTCTGGTCACTGATATGACCGATCCTGACTGGGAACCCGTAATGAAACGTGCTGCTGCTATTATCACTAATCGTGGTGGTCGTACCTGTCATGCCGCCATTATTGCCCGGGAATTAGGCATACCCGCTATTGTTGGCTGTGGTGATGCAACAAAAGTGATTCAGGCTAATCAAGCAGTGACAGCATCCTGTGCTGAGGGAGATACCGGACTGGTTTATCAGGATATTTTAGAATTTGATGTGGAAACATCAGAAAATATTGATATGCCTGCATTAGATAATAAAATGATGATTAATGTCGGTAATCCCGGCCGGGCTTTTGATTTCGCTTCTATTCCCAATAATGGTGTAGGTCT
This sequence comes from Gammaproteobacteria bacterium, assembly GCA_013139395.1. Lineage (GTDB taxonomy): Bacteria > Pseudomonadota > Gammaproteobacteria > GRL18 > GRL18 > GRL18. The sequence continues at coordinate 2,171 of WTAX01000144.1, forward strand.
TGCCCGTCTGGAATTTATTATTAACAATACCATTGGTATTCATCCTAAGGCACTACTGGAGTTCAATCAGCAGGAAGCTGATATACAGGCTGAAATTGTGAAACGTACTGCAGGGTATAAAGACCCCGTTAGTTTTTATGTCAGCAAACTCATTGAAGGCATCAGTACTATTGTGGCGGCTTTCTCACCCAAACAAGTCATTGTTCGCATGTCTGATTTTAAATCAAACGAATATGCCAATATGCTCGGCGGCTCTCGTTATGAGCCTGTAGAAGAAAATCCAATGATTGGTTTTCGGGGTGCTTCTCGTTATATTTCTAAACAATTCAGAGATTGTTTTGAGCTGGAATGTCGCGCTTTAAGAACTGTTTATGATGAAATGGGACTGACTAATTTAACCATCATGATTCCCTTTGTGCGTACTCTTGAAGAGGCTGAAACAGTCATTAACTTATTGGCTGAAAATGGTCTTAAACGCGATCCTGAGGGAAAGACCAATGGTCTTAAAATTATAATGATGTGTGAAATTCCTTCTAATGCGATATTGGCAGAAGAGTTTTTAGAATTCTTTGATGGATTTTCTATTGGTTCAAATGATATGACACAATTAACACTTGGCTTAGACCGTGATTCTGGTTTAG
>WTAX01000390.1 GCA_013139395.1 Gammaproteobacteria bacterium
ATTTTTCATTGTAGAATAGTATTTTATGAAAATATGTTAAACCTTTTGGGACTTCACAATAAGACCATTAATGAACTATGGCCCGTGAGTTTTCTATTATTGCAAAGAGAGTATTTTTCCATCACTAAGACCCGTTCATGGAAGAAGGGCGGCTGCTCAAAGGAATCAGGCAGTCCAGATTCTCTGTGATACCGTCAGCTAAACACCTGTCGTTTCTGGAAGATGCGAAATACTTCAATATGGTGGTTAGAGAATTCCTGACCGGTAAAATGTTATAGAATTTTGTGAATATTTATTCATTTTCAATTTTTTTAAGCCAAGAAATTATTTTAGGGTCATCGTGCCAGCCCTGCACAATGGCTTCAAGCGAAGTACGCCGGACATCAATATTTTCATCATTCACTGCCCGGTCTTTGAGCAACGGCAATGTATCGGGATTATCATGCCAGCCAGTAGCCAGCGCCTCAACCGCAGCAATTTTGACAAAATCATCTTCATCATTCACTGCCCGATCTTTGAGCAACGGCAATGTATCGGGGTCGTCATGCCAGCCAGAAGCCAACGCCTTAACCGCAGCAATTCGGACAAAATCATCTTCATCATTCACTGCCTGATTTTTGAGCAACGGCAATGTATCGGGGTCGTCATGCCAGCCAGTAGCTAGCGCTTTAACCGCAGCACACCGGACAAAAATATCTTCATCATTCACTACCCGATCTTTGAGCAACGGCAATGTATCGGGGTCATCATGCCAGCCAGAAGCAAACGCATCAACCGCAACACGCCGGACAAAAATGTATTTATCATTCACTGCCCGGTCTTTGAGCAACGGCAATGTATCAGGGTCGTCATGCCAGTCATCAGCCAGCGCCTCAACCGCACCATATCGGACATCATCATTTTCATCATTCACTGCCCGGTCTTTGAGCAACGGCAATGTATCAGGGTCATCATGCCAGCCAGTAGCCAGCGCCTTAACCGCAAAACGCCGGACCTCATCATTTTTAGCATTCACTGCCCGTTCTTTGAGCAAAGGCAATGTATCAAGGTCATCATGCCAGCCAGTAGCCAGCGCCTCAACCGCAGCACTCCTGACATTATCATTTTCATCATTCAATGCCCGTTCTTTGAGCAACGGCAATGTATCGAGATCATCATGCCAGCCAGTAGCCAGTGCCTTAACCGCAGCACTCCTGACATTATCATTTTCATCATTCACCGCCCGGTCTTTGAGCCACAGCAATGTATCGAGATCATCATGCCAGCCAGCAGCCAGTGCCTTAACCGCAATACTCTGGACAATATCATCTTCATCATTCACCGCCCGGTCTTTGAGCAATGACAACGTATCAGAGTCATCATGCCAGCCAGTAGCCACCGCCTGAACCGCATCACGTCGGACAAAATAATATTTTTTATTCACTGCTTGGTCTTTGAGCAACGGCAATATATCAGGGTCATCATGCCAGCCAGTAGCCACCGCCTGAACCGCAATACTCCGGACAATATCATCTTTATCATTCACCGCCCGCTCTTTGAGCCACAGCAATGTATCGAGGTCATCATGCCAGCCAGCAGCCAGCGCCTCAACTGCAACACTCCGTACAATATCATCTTTATCATTCACTGCCCGGTCTTTGAGCCATGTCAATGTATCGGGGTCATCATGCCAGCCAGTAGCCAGCGCCTCAACCGCAGCATACCGCAAATCATCATTTTCATCATTCACTCCGCAATCTTTGAGCCACTGCAATGTATCAGGGTCATTATGCCAACCAGCAGCCAGCGCTTCAACTGCAACAGATCGTACATAATCATTTTCATCATTCATTGCCCTGTCTTTGAGCAACGGCAACGTATCAGAGTCATCATGCCAGCCAGCAGCCAGCGCCTCAACCGCAGCACTACGGACACTATTATCTTTATCATTCACTACCCGGTCTTTGAGTAACGGCAATGTATCGGGGTCATCATGCCAGCCAGCAACCAGGATCAGAACAGCTAATAATCTTGAATTTTTGTTTCCTTCTAACTTTTTATTGATGATTTTGTATATTTCATCAGAATTAGAACCCACTATCGAGATGAAATCTGCCCAGGTACCAGTAAGTCTACGGTCAATATCAACCCATGGATTACGATATACATTCATTCTGGAAAAACTATCAGCAATGAGATCCCGGTGCGGCCAGTTAGAACCTATCATCTTTGCAGCAGGAACGATTTCTTCTGCCAGAAATGTATCTATATCTTTTGTCCAGTGTACCATTTCAAATAGTCTAATTAGACTTAACAGCAATTTCTTTGCAATATCATCAATAGCTTCCAGGTTCCTGATCTCGCTCAAACACTTGATCGCCAGAGCTATATTCCATGGTGGACGTTTCCCAAACCATTGAGGATGGTAAACCTCCATCAAATGCTGGATGAGGTCTCCGGCAAGCTTCTCCTTCATCCCGCATATAAGTCTCAGCACCTCATGCCAGGTCTGATCCTCCCAATATTTTCCATAAAAATCTTTTTTAAGATCATCAATATCAATTTCCTGATCATTGAATTTTTCTACAATGGCAGAGGCACAGAAATATTCAAGAAAAGTCCGGTGGATAAAGCCAAAGAAATCTGCCCCGTACAGGCAGAGGATAAAATTCCTCTTCCTGAACTGGT
>WTAX01000534.1 GCA_013139395.1 Gammaproteobacteria bacterium
CCAGCTGAGCGCCTACATCAAATAAGACGGTGGTTATTTTGGCAACAATGCCCGGTTTGTCCTGACCTACTAAGGTCAGCATTTTCCATGTACTCATAGTTTTCTCGAATGGGGTTTTAAGTTGTTATGTTGTTATGTTGTTATGTTATAAATATTCAATATATCGGTTACAAAAAAGCCTGTGGTCATTTATTTTCTAACCATATCAGGCTGGCCATTCGCCCTGTTTTACCATCCCGGCGATAGGAAAAGAATTTATCTTGCTCTGTATAAGTACAATAATTCCCGCCGCAGACATTTTCAATACCTTTATGTAATAATCTGACCTTAGCCAATTGATAAATATCTGCCAGGTATTTATTTTTCTTATTATTAAACGGAGTAAAACACTGCTCAATGCTCTTCTTAAGCAGAGAGGTCTTAAGCAGAGAGGTCTTATTCAGAAACTCTTGTCTCACTTCATTACCGACTTCAAACTTTTCAGGGCCGATAGCGGGTCCTAACCAGATAAGCAGGTCTTCAGCCTGACATTGGCCTGCACTGAGTACCTTATCAACTGCCTGTTCTAAAATACCATTGAGCAATCCACGCCAGCCGGCATGAACAGCCGCCACAACAGTTCCCTGCCGATTACACATTAATACCGGCAAACAGTCTGCAGTCATAACAACAGACACACAGTCAGTCTTAGTAGTATAGCTTCCATCTGCATCAATTCCCGTTGCCGACCGGCTGGCATCAACGACTTGATTACTATGAATTTGATTGAGCCAAACAGGTTCTGCCGGCAGCCGCATCATTAGTTGTTGACGATTTTTTTTTACATTCTGAGGAATGTCATCAACATGCTCAGCCAGATTAAAACTATCAAAGGGCACTTTGCTGAAACCACCCTGCCGGGTGGTCACTAGTGATTTAACATTTATGGGGGTATCCCACTCAGGGATAATAATGTCATTACTCAAGGCTGTTCATCCGTTCATGACCATAGTCAATAATCTCATTATACAGAATAAATGTAGAGGCGAATTTATTCGCCTATGTTGTTATTGCAATCTGGCAGGCGAATGAATTCGCCTCTACAAAAACGACATTAGCAAGTTCAGGACTGTTCTTCTGTATAAGCTCTCAATAAGTGTTTTAGTTCAGCAAAATCATCAGGTACTGCTGCTTCCCATTCCTGCCATTGCTTTGTTTGTGGATGTTCCAGCCCTAATTTACGGGCATGTAGTGCCTGACGTTTAAAATTATTTAAAAAATGCTTTAAAGAATCATCACAATCAGGGGGTAATCTCAAACGGCCGGCATAAACCTGATCACCCACCAGAGGAAAAGTAAGATAGGCCATATGGACTCGAATTTGATGAGTTCGCCCTGTTTCCAACTTAACCTGTAGTCTGGTATAACCGCGATAACGTTCTTTAATCCGGTAATGGGTGATGGCTTCCTTACCCTGGTTAGGATTTTTCATCACCGCCATTTTCACCCGTTTTACAGGATGCCTGCCAATAGGCTCATCAATCGTACCACCGCTGATCATTTCTCCTATCACAATGGCTTCATATTCTCTATCAAATGCTCGTTTTTGTAATTGCTTGACCAGATTCGTTTGTGCCGTCAGCGTCTTGGCAACCACTAACAAACCAGAGGTATCCTTATCAAGACGATGCACAATACCAGCACGGGGCACATTAATCAGCTCAGGACAGTGATAAAGTAAGGCATTGAGTAAAGTACCGCTATAGTTTCCCACCGCCGGATGAACCACGAGACCAACAGGTTTATTAATCACCAGGATGCTGTCATCTTCAAAAATGATATCCAGAGGAATATTTTCCGCCAGCCATTCTCCCTGCTGCTCTTCTTCTATAGTGACCTGCAGCGTCTCACCACCAATAACTTTGGTTTTAGGCTTACAGGGCTCACCATTGAGTAAAATTTTACCCTGCTTTATCCATTGTTGTAATCGTGAGCGGGAATATTCCGGTAATAAAACAGCCGCGACCTGATCAAGACGCTGCCCATAAACATCTGTTGATAGTTGAAATTGCCGTTTTTCAGGCTGTTCGCAGCGCTCACGTTGTTGACTCTTCTGTTCTGTATTCATGTCCGCAAGTATACCCTATTTCCAGATGATATTTATCTATAAAAGCAGTATACTAGGTGGTTTTATAATAATAAATCATCTGGGATTGCAAAGCCTTATGCCTACAACTCTTTTAAGCCGGTTTCGTCTTATTCTACTGCTTGTGATCATTAGTTTTTTCACTAGCGGCTGTTCTATTTTTGAGTCCTTTTTACCTGAAGAAGTAGACAAGACCAAAAGCTGGTCTGCCAGCAAGTTATACGCCGAAGCCAAAGCAAATCTGGCTGAAGGTGAATATCAATCAGCCATTGAATTATATGAAAAGTTAGAGGCACGTTATCCTCACGGTGCTTATGCTCAACAGGCACAACTTGAAACAGCTTATGCTTATTACAAATTTGAGGAGCCGGAATCAGCGATTGCAGCGGCTGATCGTTTTATTAAACTCCATCCGCGACATGCCAATGTTGATTATGCCTACTACTTGCGTGGTTTGATCGTTTTCCCGGCACGTAAAAGTATTTTTGAGTTCATTTTTCCTCAGGATGAATCCAAGCGTGATCCCAATTCTTCTTTAGAATCGTTTAATTATTTCACTGAGTTAGTACAAAAATTCCCCAATAGTAAATATGCTAAAGATGCTGTTATCCGTATGCGCTATCTACGTAATAAGGTCTCTAAACATGAGCTGCATGTGGCGAGATACTATATGAAAAGACAGGCTTATATTGCTGCCGTTGATCGGGCATCCTATGTTGTCGAACATTATCAACAAACTCCAGCCGTAAGTGATGCTCTACTGCTTATGGTTGAAGCTTACACAAAACTGGATCAGCCTCGTTTAGCCCAGGATGCCCAGCGAGTCTACGATATCAATAAGCATAAATTCCATGAAGATGTATTTTTTGAAGAGGAAAGTGTGATACCCGGGATACCGGATTGGTTAAAGCCTGAGGAATAAGCGTTAAGCGTTAAGCGTTAAGAAAGAGCTTAAAAAAACATCAAGTGTTTTGAAACTTAATTTTATTTTGTGCACTTTCTTAAACACTGAACGCTAACAAATCAGATCGCTTCTCTATCTTGTTCACCCGTACGAATACGGACAATTTTTTCTATTGGTGAAACAAATATTTTCCCATCACCAATTTTACCTGTTCTGGCAGCGTCTGTAATTACTTCAATACAACGCTCAACTAATTCTTCCTGAATCACAATTTCCAGCTTAACTTTAGGTAAAAAATCAATCACATACTCTGCACCACGATATAATTCAGTATGCCCTTTTTGACGACCAAAACCTTTTACTTCCGTAGCGGTCATGCCAGTTACACCGATCTCAGATAGTGCTTCACGGACATCATCCAGTTTAAAGGGCTTAATTATCGCTTCAACTTTTTTCATTTGTGTATTTCC
>WTAX01000002.1 GCA_013139395.1 Gammaproteobacteria bacterium
CTTAACTACTTTGTAACTATTCAGTATGTATTCCTAAATAACGCTTGATAAGCCCATGGTCACTTATTTTTCTAACTTTGAGAACTCGCTGCGCTCAAACAATCAAAGTCAGAAAAATAAGCAACCACAGGCTTTTTGTAAATAATACGCTGAATAGTTACACTACTTTTTTATATTTCTAAGTTTACTAACAAGGAATTTTTATGGCTCAATGCAATAATCCAATTACAGGGATTTCTTATCTTTTTAAAGCATTACCCTTACTCACACAAAAAGGAATAAAAAGTTTCGTTATTATTCCACTAATCATTAACATACTATTTTTCTCAATAGGTATTTATTTTGGGTTTGCTTATTTTGCTGAATACATGGATAAGATGCTTGATACATCAGGTCTCTGGTCCTGGGTAGCAGCCATTGTTGATATGATTAAACCCTTACTCTATATATTATTTGGTTTAACTTTATTTGTTCTCGTGTTTTATACATTCTCTATACTTGCCAATATTATTGCGTCACCCTTTAATAGTTTATTGGCTGAAGCAACAGAAAAGCATCTTACCGGTAAAACCCAGTCAAATTCAGATAGTATGAAACAAATTATGAAAGATATAATACCAATTATCCTGATGGAGATAAGAAAACTGATTTATATGATCCTATGGTCAATTCCCTTTCTCATTATGCTCTTTGTCATACCCATCATAGGCCCTATTATCTGGTTTTTATTTACGGCATGGATGATGTCATTACAATATATGGACTATCCTATGGGAAACCATAAGCTGAAATTTGCTGAGCAACGTGCCTTACAGCGCAAACAACGTTTATTTTCATTAGGCTTTGGCGGCGTAACGATGGGGGCTTCAATGATACCATTGATTAATTTTATTGTTATGCCAACTGCCGTAATAGCGGCAACAATGATTTGGGTTGATCAATATTCTGAATCTAAAAACTAATATTTATTAAATGATTGTTTTAGAGTTAATCTGCGGCAAATTAAATTTTTCGTCATAGCTAACGTTAGTTAGATATAAACCGCCAGAAGGTGCCGTTTTACCTCCTTTTGTTCTATCCCTGGCTTCTAATACATCAAGAGCCCACTCAGGTTCGGCTTCACCTGAGCCTATAGCCATCAACACCCCTGCAATATTTCTAACCATATGATGTAAAAATGAATTGGCTTGAATATCTATATAAAAATATTCACCATGTTGAGAAACATTGAGAAAATACACTGTCTTAACCGAACTTTTAGCCTGACACTTTACCGTACGATAGGAATTAAAATCATGCTCACCAACCAGATATTTTGCTGCTTCCTGCATCCGGGATAAATTTAATGATCTTGGATCCCATGATACATAATGGTTTAAAAATGTGGGTCTGATGCTTCTGGAAAGAATAACATAACGATACTGGCGACGCTGGGCAGAAAATCGAGCATGAAAATTATTATCAACAGAATGCGCCCAAAGTACACTAATAGTCTGATCTGTTAAATAACGATTAGCACCTAATACCCATGAACGCATGCTTCTTTCAGCATTGGTCTCAAAGTGAATGACTTGTTCAGTCGCATGGACACCAGTATCAGTTCTTCCTGCTACCTGACATTTTGAGATAGTTTCATTGGCGATTTTACTCAACGCTATTTCAAGTTTTTCCTGTACCGTTGGCATATTACCATCCTGTATTTGCCAACCAGAAAAAGCAAAACCATCATATTCAATGCCCAACGCAATACGCATAGATAAAAACCCTAGTGATAAAAACAGTGATAAAAACAGTGATAAAAACAATTATAAAGAGATATAAAGTGACAAGCACAATACTATAGGAAGTAAGTATTGTTTAGCCGCTGGTGCTTCTAAACAATTAACAGTATATGATTTACCAGCAGTATTGTCTGCTTCATCAAGAATTTTGTGCAGAATTATACCAGAGTGTTCAACAAGATGAAAAAGTGATTTTTTTTTCTGCTCAAAAAAATTAATAAATGAATATTGAGAATTTGACACCGCATTAAATGCTTTTTTTTGTTGATATGCAGATAAACGTGCAGATAATTCGTCAATGTATTCTAGTGTTAAAACAGCTCTAAGTGAAATTCTTTCGACATTGATGTGAAATAATTGTAATGGTGAAAACAACCACAATAATGCTGATAAAATGTCTTCTTTGGGTGTCATTTTGATAAAAAGATTAACTGAAAACAGAATAATAACAAGCACAGAAATACGAAAAAAACCTGGTACAAAACGCTCATTGAGTATATTAAATAAGGAGGGTGAAGATTGAAGTTCAGGTGAATAATAATAATAAATGATTAAAATTGATAAAAAAAACCATTTTAATCTGAAAAGCATTTTTATGGCAGAAGTCCATAAATTTAAATTTAATATATAAAAAGGAAGTAGTAATATTACTGTTAAAAAAAGAGTAAACCAGCCGCCCTGCGTGATAAAAATTGTAACAATGATAAGGCTGACAATCTTTATTGCAGGGTGCATGGCTTAATTCAGAACTATTATGACGTTGTTTGTTCCAGTAATGATTGGGCTTGAGATTTTTGCTCATCATCACCCTCATCAATGACTTCGTTTAGGATACTGCTCGCAGATTCCATATCTCCCATATCAATATATGCTTTGGCAAGATCAAGTTTGGTGCCTACTGCATCAAGTTCAGGGAAATCATCTTCTAAATCATCAAAATCAACCTCACTATCAAATAAATCCAGATCATCTTCTTCAGAAGCAGCTAAGGAAGCATCAGAATCAGTTGCATCAAGAGTAACATCATCGTCATCAAGTTCAAGACTGTCATCAAGTTCAAGACTGTCATCTAATTCAAGGCTAATTTCTGAATCATCACTATTATCTAGTTCAAGACTTTCCTCAAGTTCAAGACTGATTTCTGAATCATCACTATCGTCCAGTTCAAAACTGTCATCTAATTTAAGACTAATTTCTGAATCGTCACTATCGTCTAGTTCAAGGCTTGTATCAATATCATCGATATCATCTAACTCAAGGCTATCAAGTTCAAGCTCCTGGCTAGCTTCTAAGTCAAGACTATCATCAACTTCAGAAGTAGATTCAAGGTCAGAAATATCATTATCGACATCAAGTGTTGCTTCTTCTAAATCAAGCGTTTCACTCTCATCTTCAGTGTCAAGTTCTTCTAATGATAAATCAAAATCATCTTCCGCATCATTTAAACTTTTGCTATCAGTGCTGTCATCTAAATCATCAAGTGATAATTCAGATGTCTCATCAATAGGTTCGAGTTCTAAAGACCCTTCAGCAGTATCAAACGAATCATCTAATGTTAAGCTAAGATCATCATCAGTTAAGTTGTCATCACCTAAGATTGAATCTTCATTTAAATTAAGTTCTTCACTATCAAGAGAAAGATCACCTGATAAATCATCCAATGAAAGCTCAGATTCAGCTGTATCTTCGACTGCACTATCATCATCAATAGAAAAGTCTTTATCTATAGAAATATCTTCTTCAAACGAATCGGGCATATCAATATTAAGATCCAGCTTATCGGCCCATGATTTTGCTTTTGTCCATTCAGAGGTAAGTTCATAATCATCATTTGATTTCTGTAATAAACCTTTTACGACATCAGCTTGAATTGCAAAAGAATCTTTAAGGTTATCACCATGATAGACCTCAAGAAGTTTCATTTGATAATCTAGTCGTTCAGGTTCATTTTTAATGGCACCCTGTAATAATTCTTCGGCTTGTTGATAACGACCATAAACCATAAATACATCAGCTTCAGAAATTGGATCAGCTTCGGTATCATCGGGTTGTAAAGATTCCATATCATCAGCAGAAAAATCACTTAGAAAAGAGGTTTCATTATCAGACGCCAAAACATCTTTACTGGATTCGACCAGTTCAGAATCTTCTATTCCAAAATCACTTTCATCATCTGTAAGTTGTGAATCAAGAATACTTTCTTCAAATTCATTTTCTTTTTTTCCACGTCCACGAAGCCCAAGCCATGCAAATATAAGCACTAAAAGACCACCACCGGCAGCGGTATAAGGCAACATATCTTCACTTAATAGAACATCTATTACGTTTTCCTGAGGTACAGGCTTTGGTGCTTGTTTAATAACAGGCTTTGGCTTGGGTTTAGGCTTAACTTCTGCCTTAACAGCAGGTTTTACCTCGGGTTGAACAACAGGCTTGCTCTCAGTTACTTCAGTTGTTGCTATAATTTCCGCGATAGCTACAGGTTCAGTTACAGGCATGTCAACATTAGCCATTTCATCCTTAGTTAATTCAACTGAGGGGTCTATGTGTTTAGAAAGAAGGGATTTGGTTATAGCATAAACATCTTCTTCTGATTCAGACTTGAGTAAATCATCTGTAGTTTGAACTTCTTTGCTAACTTCATCCGTAGTAATTGGCTCATCTGAACTTTCTATTTCTTGCTGTCTTTGTAAAGCCGCCAGACTTTCATCTTTAAGTTCAACTAAAGACGTTTTTGTTTTAAGAAGCTCTTCCAGTTCTTTAATACGAGTTCTTAACTCCTGGTTTTGAACTTCTTTGGATTCAAGATCTTCAGTTGTCAGTGCCAGTTTATCTTTTAGCTGCCTGGCTTGAGATGCTAAATCACCTTCGGATCCCGCACTATCAGCATCACCGGATGTAACTAGTTTTAATTGACCATCCGTTGCTTTGCTTTCAGGAGTACGGACACTACGATCGACGATATTAGCATCGGCTTTTTGTTTTCTAGTGTTTTTCCAGTTTTGATATTGATCTTTAACCTGGCGATTAGCCATTGAACGACTAAGTTTGTTTAAACTTTCTCTATCTTTGATACGTAAAACGTATCCTGCTTTAAGATTATTGATATTGTTATCAATAAAAGCGCTTGGGTTATCACGTAATAGAGCCATCATCATTTGATCAACAGAGACATTTGCGGGTGCCATTTGTTTGGCTATTGCCCACAATGTATCATTTCTTTTGGTTGGTCCGTATGACAATTCACCATTACTACTACCCGGTGTCAGTACATAACTGGACTTACTTTTTACTGCTGGCTTCTTAACTGATTTGGTTTGTGAGCGTTTTACCTGAGTTGAGCGTGAAGTTGAAACAGTCGTTACAGCACGTGCTTGCTTTTTTATGAATTCTGGAGGATCAAGCAGCATAGTATACTCTCTAAGAAGTCGACCTGAACCCCAGGCTGCTTCAATTAGAAAGTTTGCAAATGGTTCTCTAAACGGCTTTCTTGTGCTGATAGAAACATAACTTTTACCGCCTCGCTGTAAAATCTTAAAGCTAAACTTGGAGAGGTATTCACTACGCTCAATATTTGCACGTGAGTAAATTCTCTTAGGAGCCAATCCAACTCGTAATGTATCAAGATCTTTTTTTGTTACTGAGTAGAGTGCTATTTCTGCATTCAGGGGTTGATTCAATGTTGAATTGACCTGTATATCCCCCATACCCAAAGCCCAGCTGGCCATAGGTGACATTAAGAACGATACGCTACATGCAAGGATTGTTTTACGCACTTGCTGGCTCCCTTATTTAATTTAGATATAATTTTATTTACTATATAATGCCATAAAATTAGTACAAATTTGAAAAATAAGCAATTGATATGCTTAATTAGTCTCAAAATAACTCACTTTTGTAGTCAATAGTGCTTTCAGGTAACATTTACAAAGTCTAAAAACCGAGTAAGTACTCATTTAAAATATATAATAGCATTATTTTCTCAGAAAAACTTAGCTTATTTCTCTTTATTATTAGTATGTTAAATTAAGATATTCAAGAAAAACATTAACTGAGCAGATAATTTATTAAAAAATGTAGATTGAATCACACTTCTTTACAATTTTGCTTGCTATTGAGGCCAAAAATTCAATAAAAGATAAACAAACATGGAATATTTTGTAACTATTCATCCTATTAGTTACAAAGCCTGTGGTTACATATTTTTATATTTTATTTAACTAAAAAAAACCACCAATCAAATGTTGGTGGTTAAGTCTCACATTTTTTAATCTGCAGTATTGCAATTTTTCTATAAAATATTGAACATGAAAATAACTACTCTTCAGGATTACCAGAGCTTATTACACTTGTTGAAATATTTTTGTTGTCAGATAATAGCGTTGTTGGACTTACCCGTGATGTATCAGCCAATTTAGAAGTGGTTAGTCCTGTTACCTCGGTATCTTTATCTGACTCAAGTGCATCTTTGTTCATACGTTTTAATTCAAGTTGTTTTTGTAATATAGCCAAACTTTTATCTTTTAATTCAATGAGTGAGACTTTAGTTCTAATAAGCTCTTCAAGTTCTCTGATACGGGTTTTAAGCTCTTGATTTTCGAGTTTCTTAGAATTTAGATCTTCACTGGCAATTGATAATTCTTCTTTCAATGTTTCGGCTTTAGAGTTTTCATCATTGTTTGTCCCTGATTTATTCGTTTTACCAGAAGATATTAATGATAGTTTACCATCATTCACCTTGTTTTCAGGCTGATGAATATTACGATCAACAATATGTTCTACTGTTTTTTGCTTTACCGCTTCTTTCCAGCTTTCAAATTGTGCTTTAACCTGTTGATTTGCCATTGAACGGCTGATTTTATTTAAGTTATTACGATCTTTAATACGTAAAACATAACCTGTTTTAAGGTTATTAATATTATTGTTTGAAAATGCATCCGGATTATCGCGTAATAAAGCCATCATCATTTGTTCAACAGATACATCATTGGCCGGAGCCATTTTTTTGGCTATATGCCATAGTGTATCATTTCGTTTTACCATATGAGATGCCGATTCAGCAGAATTTTTCTCCGGCACAAGAACAAGGTCTAACTCTTTTTTACTCATAGTATTACTATTTACATTCTTTTTCGTTTGTGTAAACGTTGCTGATTTTTTAATCTGAGAGGAATTTGAAGATAATTGTGATATTGAAACAGGTCGTGCATGTTTTGCAATAAATTCTGGCGGATCAAGTAAAACAGTATATTCCCTGATTAAATGGCCAGAATCCCAGCTTGCTTCAATAAGAAAATTTGCAAATGGAATTTTAAATGGTTTTGTTGTTGTTACAGAAATATAATTTTTACCATTTCGCTTAATTAGCTTGAACTTAAGTTTAGAAAGATAATTACTGCGCTCAATATCAGCACGCCTGTATACTTTGTTAGCAGCATGTTTAATGCGTAAAAATTCTATATTTTTTTTATTAACTGAGTGGAGCTCAATTTCAGCATTCAGAGGCTGGTTTAAATGTGAGTTAACTCGTATATCACCCATACCTAATGCCCAGCCGGATATTGGGGACATTAAAAGTGATGTGGTATATGCAAGCAGTAATTTACGCATTATAAGATTCCTTTTTAATTACAATAATAATTTTGTAAAAACTCCAGGCAACACAAAGATGAAAATACACAAGAGTTGTAATCTTATAAATGGTAATGTAAATGATTCAAGAAAAACATTAACTGGTTTGCAAATATTAAAAAAACAGGACCCGTTTATGATTTCTTGAATTATATTTTACTTATAAATAGTCTTTAATTAAGATTTCTGCTATCTGAATACTATTTAAAGCAGCACCTTTACGCACGTTGTCAGCAACAACCCACATATCTAATCCACGTGGATGGGAAATATCTTCAC
>WTAX01000125.1 GCA_013139395.1 Gammaproteobacteria bacterium
GAATCACGGGCCTTATTGTAGCGACGCGCCCTCAATTCATCATAAGCCTGCTGATACATTTTTTGTTCTGCCTGGCGCTCCTTTGCAGACATCGGTTTAATCGTAGCCACTTGTGGTTTAGGTTTAGTTTTTTCTTCGATAACAACGATTTCTTCCCTTTGTGTTACACCATATTTGGCTTCACCAACAGTGGATTTATCCAGAACAACAGGCAAATCCACTATTTTAGGAGCGGGAATTTGATCGATAGTCTGATCTGACAATTTTGGTGCATCACTTGTTGTAGTGCTGCTGCCTTCCATTTGGCCTAAGCGTCTATTTAAATCAGAATAGAGTTCTCTTTGCTGCTGCTTAAGAATATGCAGCTCATTACTTTGCTCTTCTAAAAGACCACGCAGCTGCTGATTTTCCTGCTGCAGCTGTTTCATCCGATACAATAGTTCCAGTTGTTTTTGGGAACTCATTAAGCGTTCCAGACGGTCAACCCGAATATCTAAAGGGCGATTTTTATAATCACTTTCTGATTCTGCATAGAGCGAATTAGAAATGCTTGTTATTGCCAGTAATAATACAGCGATGCTGTGCTTTAGTGCAGAGCATCGCAACATACTATTTTTAGTTATACGCGTCATCAACAATACCAATAATGTAAATACTAATACAACAACTCAACACGGCGATTTAATTGCCATGCAGACTCACTATGATCAAGTGCGACAGGATTTTCTTCACCGTAGCTTCGCACTTCTATTTGCTCTGCTGAGACACCAGAAGCAGTGAGAAAATCAGCAACCGCTCGGCTGCGGCGTTCACCTAATGAAAGGTTATATTCCCGGGTTCCCCGTTCATCCGTATGACCTTCAATAACAAGATGCATAGTCGGGTTTAATGACAGATATTCTGCATGAGCATTCAATGCCGACTGCCCTTCAGAATTAATCATCGTGCTGTCGTATTCAAAATAGATAGTACGAATAGATAATGGACTATTGGGATCAGCTAAAGGATCACCATTAGTCGACTGGCCATTAACTGCAGAGCCATCACCCATGCCGGAATCATTATAGCCCCCGGTTTGACCCTCATAGCCTTCACCATTAGCACCATCACCTGTTCGATCTTCAACACTGGCATCGCCTGTGTTATCGTCACTTATAGTGCTACAGGCTGTCAAAAAGGCCAGTGTTGCTGCGGCTAGCAGTATGGGTAGTTTTTTTAATATCATTTTTTGTAGTTTCATTTGTTTAAAGCCCATTTGTTTAAATACAGTGTTCATAATTATTAGTTCCTATTTTATCGGCCACGATAAGGTGACCAGGCGGGTTCTCTCACATCACCGCTGAGTACGCGCAAACGCTGTGGTGAGTGACTACCATCAACAGAAATTGCCTCTAGTATACCCCGTCCACGTAGTTCTGTAGCATATAAAACCATTTTTCCATTAGGTGCAAAGGAAGGTGATTCATCCAGGCGTGAACGAGTTAATATCTGTAATTGACGATTTGCCAGTTGTAAAATCCCGACACGGAAGCGCCCCTGCTCCCGGGTAATTAAAACAATAGATTGTCCATCGGGAGAAAAGCTGGCTCCGGCATTATAATCTCCCTCATAAGTCAAACGTTTCGGGTTGCCTGAACGTCCTTTCTGACTAATAGCAACTTGATAAATTTGCGGTTTGCCGGCACGGTCAGAAGTAAAAATTAAAGAACGGCCATCAGGAGACCATGCGGGTTCTGTGTCAATACTATAATGATTGGTAATTCGTTGTAATACAGTACTGGCAATATGCATGACATAAATTTCAGAATTGCCATCTTTGGATAATGTCATGGCAAGACGCTTGCCGTCAGGTGACCAGACAGGAGCACTATTAATACCTTTAAATTCGGCAATAGTTTTACGCTTACCTGATGTTAGTTCCTGCATATAAATAATGGAGCGATCTTTTTCAAACGAAACATAGGCCAGACGTTTACCATTAGGTGACCAAACCGGTGACATAATTGGTTTTTTTGACTTTAATATAATTTGTTCACCATAACCATCTGAATCAGCCACAGCTAAAGTGTAAATTCGTTTCTTAGGATCTGTATTGTTATTGACAACAACATAGGCAATCAAGGTGTCAAATGCACCTTTAGTATGTGTTAACTGCTGATAGATTTGATCACTGATTTGATGTGCAACACGACGCAGCTGCTTTTTCTCCACATTATAACGGTATTCAATGCTGTTCTTTTTGGTAAAAATATCCAGCATTTTAAACTTTATTTCAAAACGCCCCTGTCCAATTGCGGTAATTTGACCGATCACCAGATTTTCTGCATTGGTATTTTTCCATCGAGGAAAATTAATAGGCCCCTCCAGTGTAGGACGTTCTGGCAATTGATTGATACTCAAAGGAGAAAAAACACCACTACGGGCTAAATCAGCACTAACAATGCTGGCAATATCAACCGGAGCTTTACCTGATTGAGACCATGAAAATGGTACTATGGCAATAGGATCAGCACTTTGAAAACCACCTTTAACTTCAACTTCCAGAACAGCATGCGCCTGACTGACAAACACATAATTGACAAGAAAAAGTAAACTGAAAAATAATAATAAAAACGGAGCAACCCGTATGGTTAATTTAGCATATTGCATTTAATAACTTCCTGGCTCAAATCGTAATCTCATCACTTCAAACTCTTTAAAAATAACACTATCCGTTGGTACAGGCAATGGCGATGCCTTTCTAACCGCAGTTTCTACCGAGCGGTCAAAGGCTTGATTGCCGCTGCTTTCGATAATTTTAACTGATACTACATTGCCGCTGGGTAATAACATGATCTCAATTTTACAGACTAATCCAGAAGGCGCGTCCAGCGGCTGACGCCAGTTACGCTCGATCTTTTGTACTATCAAAGCAACATGACGATTAATAATACCTTTACTGCGTCGTTCCCGCTCAGCCCTGTCTCGTTGTTCTTTACGCTTTAATTCAGCCTGACGTTTTTTAT
>WTAX01000167.1 GCA_013139395.1 Gammaproteobacteria bacterium
CGGATATTGTTATTTTAGATGAGCCCACTGTGGGTCTTGATCCCATTCAAATGATTGAAATTCGTAAACTGATTAAAGAGCTGGGAGAGTCCCATAGCGTCATGATTTCAAGCCACATTTTGCCTGAAATTCAAACCATTTGTAATAATGTACAGATCATCAATCAGGGCAAACTGGTCTTAAATGCTTCTATTGAACAACTGACTCAGCACATGCAGACTCAAAAGCTGCACATCAGCTGTACTCAGCCGGTTGATATTCAGAAAATGACTGCTTTAGCAGGCATTAGTGAAGTGAAACAGGATGGTAATCATATTATTCTGACCTGTACTCTGCCTACCCCTGCCAACAAAGAGCAAGAGCAAGAACATGAGAGAGAGACTGCAATAATAAAAATAGCCCAGCAAGTCATTGAACTGGCTAATCAGCAGCAATGGGGCTTATATGAAATTTATTCTGAAAAACAATCTCTCGAAGCTGTTTTTATGTCTCTGACAGCAAACGATCCATTATTAAAACAGGGGCTGAACATTGATTAGGCTCATTGCATTACGTGAATTAAAAAATTTATTCTTATCACCATTGGCCTGGGCCATATTGGCGGTGACGCAGATTATTTTGTGCTATCAGTTTCTCAGTCAATTAGAAACCTATATGCAGGTGCAGGAAAAATTATCTGTTCTGGAAAAATCACCCGGCATCACTGATCTGGTCATTGCGCCCTTATTAGGGGGTGCAGCTATTGTTTTATTAATTATTGTACCGCTGCTGACCATGCGTTTAATCAGTGAAGAACAAAAGAATCAGACGTTAAGCCTGCTATTTAGTGCGCCTGTTTCTATGACAGAAATCATCTTAGGTAAATATTTAGGCATTTTAGGTTTTTTAATTATCCTTGTTGTCATGATAGCCCTCATGCCGCTATCTCTGATATTAGGCACTGCCATTGATTTAGGCCAGCTCTTTTCAGCACTATTGGGACTTACTTTGGTACTAGCCTCTTTTGCAGCCGCAGGGCTCTACATGTCTACCCTGACCAAACAACCAGCCATTGCCGCCATTAGCAGTTTTGGCCTGTTATTATTTTTATGGATCATCAATTGGGCAGGAAGCAGTGTTGAAGCCGAACTGGCTACTAATCAAAATGGCGAAAATGTCTTAACATGGTTTTCCTTATTAAATCATTTTGAGCCCATGCTTAAAGGTATTTTTTCCAGCGCAGATATTGCTTACTATCTCTTGTTTATCTGCCTTTTTCTGGTTTTTGCTATTCGCCGTCTGGAGCGTTTACGCTTACCACACTGATGCTCAGCCCTTTGAAAAACTAACAACTTAAATAATCATTATGGATATTAGTCATACTTCAACACGACATTTAAAACAACAAAAAATTCTGTTCGGCATTTTATTTTTATGCCTGATCGGTTTATTGGCGTTTTTAAGTAATCGTTATATTTATTTAGCTGACTGGACGGTTAATAATCAAAACTCTTTAAACGAAGTCAGTCTGAAGTTATTAGAGACACTTGATGCCCCTGTGGAAATTGCCTCTTACACCAGTAATAGTCAAATTAAACAATCAGTACGGGAGTTGGTTAAGCGCTATCAACGAGTTAAGCCCGATATCATACTAACGTTTATTAATCCCAATTCTGATCCCGAAAAAATTCGCAGCCTGAATATTGCTGTTGATGGCGAAATGGTGATCAGTTATGAAGGACGACAAGAAAATTTAGCGCGCCTCTCAGAGCAAGACCTCAGTAATACACTGCATCGACTGATGCGTGAAAAAGAACGTAAAATATTCTTTACTCAGGGGCATGGTGAACGCAGTCCTGAACGTCAGGCAAATTTTGATCTCAACAGCTTCAGCAGTCATCTGATAAAGCAGGGTTTTTTGGTTAATACATTGAATCTTGCCAGAGAAAAAATCATTCCTGATGATATCTCTGTATTAGTCATTGCCGGACCTCAATCTGCATTTCTTCCTGGAGAAGTTCAACTGCTTATCGACTATATCAGCGCAGGTGGTAATTTATTATGGCTGGGTGAGCCCTTAAAAGTCAGCAGTAATCAACCCATGCATGGACTGCTGCCTCTGGCAGAACATCTGGGTATTGAGTTTCTTGACGGGGTGGTAGTGGATCCCACTACCCAGCAATATGAGATCACCCGCCCTGATTATGCCATTGTGACAGAATACCCACAGCACGCCATTAATGATGGTTTTTCCAGCGTTACTCTTTTTCCACAGGCAGCAGGTATTGAGCGCTTACCCGGCTTTTTAGAAAAAGACAAAGAAGAAAGCACCAGCAAGAACAATAGCAACAAGAATAGCAACAAGAATGCCGATCAGTCTTTAACTCAGGAATTTAACATGACCGCCTTCTTAACAACGATAGAGCAAAGCTGGATTGAAACTTCACCACTCAAAGAAAGTGTTCATTTTAGTGATCTACTGGATATTGTCGGCCCCATAACCATTGGTATGGTGCTGAGCCGGCCTGTCATACCTGCTGCTTCAGCAGATAAAACGATAACAAAAGAGCAGCGTATTGTTATACTGGGTGACGGTGATTTCTTGTCAAATACTTTTTTAGGCAATGCCGGAAATCTGAATATGGGCATGAATATTGTTAACTGGCTAAGTCATGATGAACAATTTATCAGCATCCCCACCCGCATTAAGGATGATATTATTTTGGATATTTCACCTGGCAAGCTCGCATTATTAGGTGCTTTCTTTCTATTTGTCCTTCCGGGCTCATTAGCATTAAGCGGCAGTATTATCTGGCTAAGGAGGCGTAACCGCTAATGTCCCGTGAAGCCAGAAGCAATTTAATTCTGTTTGCTATAGTCATTGCTCTATCACTTATCGCCTGGTATCAGCCGGGCTTAAAAAAAATAGAACTTCACTATCTAACCCCGTTAACAGCAGATGAAATCCATACCATTGTCATTGAACGAGAAACACTTGGCTCAATTAAACTCAGCAAACAGAATAACAACTGGTTTCTGCAAGAACCTTATCAACTGCCAGCCAATGAACAACGCATAAATACCATTACAGCCTTAGCAGACAAACGCAGCTACACACAATTTGAAGTAAGCGACAGTGATCTTTCACGCTATCAGCTTGATAAGCCGGCCGTTTCAGTCTGGCTTAATCATCATCAATTTGTACTGGGTAAAACTGATCCTATAAAGAAACAACGCTATGCCATGAATTTGAATGCCAACCAGACAACAGGAAAGAATACAGTCCATTTAATTAGCGGCGTGATTTTTTATCAATTACGGTCAGCTTTAGATTCTTTTATTTCTCCTGCCCTATTACCTCCACAAGCCACCATTAAAAGCATTAGCTGGTTAGATAAAACCTTAACCATAGAAAAAGGGGTCTGGCACTTAACACCAGAAGCACCAGAGGTCAGCTCTGATAGTATTGCCCAGCTTATTCAGTTCTGGAAACAGGCACAGGCATCAAAAGTTAAAAGCAATGTATCTCTGAGTATAGACAATGAGACACTAAGCCAGAGCAAGAGCATTATCATTACTCTTGCCCTGCCGGTTAATGAAAAAGAAACTAAAATAGAAAAAATTCAATATTTGATTATTCAGGATAATGCTCAAATAAAATTACTACGTACAGACAAACAAATTGCTTATTGGCTGAATCCCCGGATTTTAAAACTTCTGACTGAATTTATTCCCGTACAAAACAATAAAAGCCGGTAAATATTCTCTTTTTTATTTAAAATAGTGACTAAATCCCACATTTACGATAAAAAACGTGAATGAATTAATATTTTCAAGATGTTAAGCTTGCTTTAGAGAAATGACATGACTATTATGAGTATATATGTAATAAGATATATTTAACCAGAAGAATTTTAAGCAAACACTATAAGTACAAAGACAGTGGGAAAAAAAATGAAAACACTATTAAATACAATGCTATTCGCTCTCCTGATTTCTATGACATCAGTCAGTTTTGCTGAATACGATTACTACGATGACGATGAAGTAACTGATGGAGAAATAATAGTCGATCTGCTTTTAGCTCGTCCATTAGGTATTGTTGGCAGTGTCGCCGGCCTTGCAGTTCAAGGCGTTGGTTTACTCTTTAGTGTACCCGGAGAAAACTATGCTGAAACAGGTGAAATATTGGTTGAAGCACCTTTAAACTACACCTTTAATCGACCTTTAGGGCATTTTGAGAACAACGAATAAAACAGTCTGGCGCTATAATACTCACCTCTTTGCCCTTATATGCCTGAACTCCCCGAAGTTGAAACCACACTGCGGGGAATTTCTGCACATGTTTTAAATACGCCTATCACCCGGATCACCATCAGAAACCCCAGACTACGCTGGCCTGTTCCTGATGATCTTGCTTCATTATTGCAACAACAGCAAATCACAAAAATTACTCGTCGTGCTAAATATTTACTCTTATCAACTGACAAGGGTACCATTATTATTCACCTGGGTATGTCCGGCAGCCTGAGAATTGTGGCACCAGACACAGCCTATGACAAACATGATCATGTTGAGTTTTGTTTTGCCAATGGCAATGCCTTACGGCTAAAAGATCCACGCAGATTTGGGGCAGTGTTATGGACTCATGAGCCCATTGATGAACATCCCTTATTAAGTCATTTAGGCCCTGAACCCTTATCTGATAAATTTAATTCTGAGCTATTGTTTTCATTATCCAGAAGCAAGACAGTAGCGATTAAACAATTTATTATGAATAGTAAAATTGTTGTCGGTATCGGTAATATTTATGCCAATGAAGCACTTTTTGCCAGCGGCATAAATCCTAAACGTGCAGCGGGGAAAATCAGCAAAAAACGCTATGAGCAATTATGTATTGAGATAAAACGAATACTTGAACAAGCCATCTCTCAGGGTGGAACAACGTTAAAAGATTTTGTTGGCGGTACAGGTAAGCCTGGATATTTTAAACAGGAATTATTGGTTTATGGTCGTAAAGGACTGCCTTGCGTTCAATGCCAGACCCCACTCAAAGAAATAAGACAGGGCAATCGCAGCAGCGTTTATTGCACTCACTGCCAAAAGTAAAAGCCTGATTCATTCCGCTAAGTACTTACAGTTTTTTTATTATGTATTAGCTCAAATTCAATCTTGTATCATTAAAATCGTTTAAATTAGACACATCTTAATTCTATCGTTAATGACCTATTGCAGCGATTGTTGAAAATTCATCTCCTATATAAAAATTCTCTATAGCGGCTATTACAATTGGAGGCAAAGGATTGGCAAGAAAATCATTAACGCCTCACATCACTGAAACTAAAATCAAAGAACGAGTGGCACTTTTTACTATCCTAGCGTATGTGATTGTTGAATGATAAATCCTCAGCTTTATCAACCGTTAGTAAAAACTATGTGCTTTAGTGTAAGACTTTAATCCTAACGGATTTAATCAAAATAAATGTCACGTATCGACTTATTATTTTAGTCCACATCCAAACTATGGGCTTTCAGTCCATGGTGGTTGATTTTCAAAAAAATAAACTAATTTCTTCCTCTTGCTTTATTATCTATTTTTGTTCGGTTTTATAAATTGATTTTATGTCATGCCCAAAGCTCGATATCAACAAGTCAGTTTATCTGATACTCCTTACTATCACCGTATTTCCCGTTGTGTGCGCCGAGCCTTTCTGTGTGATGAAGATAAAGTGACAGGCAAAGATGGGCATCGTAAACAATGGATTCAAGAACGCCTGAAACACCTCAGTGAAACTTTTGCTGTGGAAGTGTATGCCTATGCAATTATGTCTAACCATGTATTATGTGAAGCTTCACATAAGCTGTTCTGCGAAGGTGTTATGGAGAAACACCGAGATAATATTTAGGAAAAAAACAAAGATGGACTGATGTTAAATCGGTTTGATAGTGCTTGAATGTGTTCAATAGTCAGTTTTCTTTTACCATTGAGGATCATTGACACCAGGCTTTTGCTACCGATTTCATTTTTTAAATCTTCACCTTTAAGGTGATGTTGACTCATTAATACTTTTAATAATGAAGTGTCATTATCAAGCGATTCAATGTCTTTGTTAAATTCTGAAAAATACTCGGCTTGATCTTCCCATTTTTCAATAGAAAGAGAAAGAACCTCAATCAGCGGTTTATTATGATCA
Organism: Gammaproteobacteria bacterium; assembly: GCA_013139395.1. Classification (GTDB taxonomy): domain Bacteria; phylum Pseudomonadota; class Gammaproteobacteria; order GRL18; family GRL18; genus GRL18. Next base: position 6,174 of record WTAX01000167.1, read on the forward strand.
TAATCCTCTATCAGCTCATCCATTAACGCCAGTGCTTCTGTGTAATCCTCTTCATTATCAATATGAGTAATAAAATGAGCTTGTTCAAAAAGCTCATGTGCTTTTTCTTTGATCAGGGCATAGCTCATAGTTAAGTCCTCTTAGATTTTGCGTATTTTTTACAAAGCTTATCGTATTCCGCATGAGTTACAATGTGTTTGACATACATTCGATTATCTCGAAATTCAATAAAAGCAATTAACCTTAGATTATTGCCACCCACATCAATGATCCACCATTTATCTTTAGGTTTAAAATTGTCAAGACTGGGGAATACCTCCAGTAATTCATCAGGCTTTGAAAAAGTCCCTTTTCTTAACACCTTGTAAATATCCTTCAGTGCTTCCGCATCATTGGGATATTTTTTAGATGCATCCGTAAAGGGTTTTCTTGAAATAACATGCATTACAACATCAATCTCCAGTTCACATATTGTGAATTATAACAAAATTTAAAATATTTACAATATGTGAACTTTATCTTTAAGATAATTACAAGATTATCAATTGAGTTACAGGGTAACTTAAATCAATTAATTTAGAGCATTGCTAGGAGCTTGTCCGAGAATAGAAGTCGTAGCGAGGGAAAGCTGTTTTGAGTCAGATTTTTCTATCATTTGAAGCCAATAGTTGTTCTATTCTCTTAATAAAAAGAATGAAAATGATAGGGAAATATGGCCAAAATCAGCTTTTCCGCAGTAGGCATTCTATTCTCGGACAGGCTCCTAGACTAAGTTAGTCGGGTTGCATTTCACTAACCCGACCTGCACATCCACAATGCACCCTGTCTTTTTTTATTCTGCTACACAGATCTCCTTATCCATAATCGCTTTCGATGTTTTGATGATCAGCATACTGATAAATAAGGTCAAAATAGTCAGCAGTACAATACCAATACCTGAAAAAATAATATTCTGAGTTTTTTGATACATGACCATAGTGGCAATGCTGATAGCAGCCATAGGAAACGAATAGGCCCACCAGGATAAAAAGAACT
>WTAX01000052.1 GCA_013139395.1 Gammaproteobacteria bacterium
TTATTGTTAGGTCCTGATGCAGAATCTGAACAATGGGTGAGCCAGATAGCCAGACCTCTAAAGCTGGATTTTACGATTTGCAACAAAATTCGCACAGATGATAATCAGGTCATTATCGATCTTCCCAAGATGCCATTAACTGGCCGACATATCATTCTGGTGGATGATGTGATTAGCAGCGGAGGAACTCTGGCATGTATGGCTGAACTCTGTCTGGCGCAAGGTGCAGAACGAGTTGATGTTCTGGTTACTCACCCTCTGTTTGCAGGCCAGGCTATGAAACGTCTTAAACAGTCCGGCATCCATGAAATATGGAGCACAGACAGTATTGTGCATGAAACAAATGCATTCTCGCTGAGTCGTTTATTTAGCCAGTATCTGTAAAAATATTGCAAAGGCTAAATTTCTCTACCTTCAGGCCTGTTTGTTTTTCTCTTTCGGCCGGAAAAGTGACATTGCTGAGGTAAAGAAAATTGAAAAAAAAGTCAGAAATTGATTAAAGTCTACAATTCAATATAACCCTGAGTGATAGCAAGTACCAAATTGTGCATGGCTCGCTATCAAGGGTGAAGTTAAAACTACCTGCTACTTCAATCTGACACTCACTATGTTTGAATCGTCAGATGTATCACTTTCTGTAGTTGCATAGACTTTATAATAATATGTTCCACTACTTAATTCAGTGTCAGGATATGACAATCCAGTACCGTCAGCTAGTGCTGTAAAATTGATCTGCCCTCTAACTTTGGCATTGCCTTTTTCAATAAAATAAATGCATGTTGCGTCTGTTGGGCACTCATGCGTCCATGTTAGGTTAATAATAGGCAAGTTATCAGATGAAACACTTAAAACAGGAGCGGATATAGTTCCTGGTTCAGGTTCTGTTACTGTGGTTTCCACTTTGACTGATACTTCATTACTAAATTCTGAATAAAAAGTATCACCATTAGCATCTACTCTCATTGCTCGCACTTTATATCTATAGTCACCGAGATCCAGATTTCCATCTACATATTTACTAACCAGCCCTGTATCTTGAACAATTGAAGTATAGTTATATTTGCCTCTTATTTTTTGAGCCCGATAGATTTCAAAGCCAGTGATATTGATTAAATTATGTGTCCATACAAGATTGACACTATTTGTATCAACTGATGCCGTCAAGTTTGAAGGAGGATCAATTAAAATTATACCTGGATCTGGATCAACCTGTATTGTAATTGGCTCTGACGTTGTTTGTGCCGCCCTATTATCAGTTACTGTTAATGTTGCATTAAATGTTCCGTCTACAGTATATGTATGAGTTGCAGTTATTCCACTGGCTGTATTTCCATCACCAAAATCCCAGATATACGAAACTATCTCTCCATCATTATCTGTCGAATTACTGCCATCAAAAGTAACTATAAGAGGAGCATATACACCTGTTATATCAACAACTGAAGCTTGTGCATCAGGCGGGATATTGGGTGACAGGAAATCCATTGCAGAAACTACTGCAGAACCGGCATCAATTCTACCATGCCCGTAGACATCATCATCACCTGGAACACCTAAATCAGCAGCTGTATTAAATAGATAGTTTTCTACTTCTACAGGAGTAAAGTCTGGATTTATAGAATATATCAACGCTGCAAGCCCGGCAGTCATGGGTGAAGAGAATGAGGTACCGGTGTAGTAAACATATTCACCGTTTAGATAAGTAGTAACAATATTTTCCCCAGGCGCAGCAATATCTACAAAAGGACCAGTTTCTGAAAAAGAACTTATAGAATCTGATTTCCCAGTTGAGCCGACTACAACAAATGAAGTGTAATCAGGGTAATCAGTTATATTATTATATGTGCCATCATTTCCTGCTGACATAAAAAGCAGACCGCCTCTATCCCGAAGGTATTGAGCCGCTTCAGATATAGTAGAATATTGAGCTCCTCCATAACTAAGATTAGTCACTTTTACTCCCTGATCTGCACACCAACTAATGCCAGTAGCCATATCTGAAATCCAGGCAGAACTACTAGAATTTCCATTTTCATCAACATCCATGCTTATTTTGACTGGAATAATGTCAATATCCCATGCCATTCCAGCTACTCCTATGCTATTGTTTCCAACTGCACCAATTACGCCAGAAGTACCGGTACCATGTCCAAATAAATCTTCTACAACATTTGCACTTGTAGGTACAATATGTCCAGGCAATAAATTATCGACAAGGTCAGGATGATCTGTATCTACACCGGTGTCCAATACACAAACTTTAACAGTGTTTAGCCCAACTGTTCCTGTAACATGCTCCCATGCAGTAGGTGAATTGATTGTTGTATGATGCCACTGTAGGCCATAAAGCTCATCATTGGGTGCGAATGCATGTGGAATACTTGCATCAGGCTCAGCAAATTTAACAGCACCTGTATTCATTAATTGTTTGCTGAAGGCTTTTTCGAACCCTTTAATATTTCTAAATTTAACAACATATACAGCCACACCCTCTATTTCTTTTATCTCTAGAATAGTACTTGGATTAACTAAAGCATTAAGTTTTTTAAGTTCAGCTGGTGTAGCATTTGTATTTAATTTAAATAAAATAGTAGACTCTCTAATCGTCTCTTGCTCATTAGCAAAAACGATAACTGGAATAAGGATTATTTGTACAATTAATAAAATTAATGCTCTTTTCAACATTGGCTCGTTCCTTTTTCAATTCAAAGCTCTCGTAGACCCCATTTTGCAAAAGACCTTTAGAGAAAAAATATTTTTATTTATCAAATGCTAACTTAATTCAATCAATATTGGTGTGATCCAGGTCAGGATTGGGATATATTAGTTATATAAACAGGGTATCCAGTTACTAGAACGGTGAATTTGATTACGCGTTTGAAATTTGCCAGTGGCTGAAAATAGTCGAAGCCGAAATTTCAAATCTAAAGTAGTTTCAATATTAAATAAATGAACTGAGATTTCCTGTGCCTGAAATTTATGGAGTAGGGGACTTTCTGGGGTAATGGGAATAAGTTGACAATACCTCCTGGCGCACTAATAGGTTGTATATTTTTTTGGTCAGCATGTGGTTTGCTTGAATCATGGTAGATGCTATTATAATGATTAATCAAATTGACCTGGTCACTTCATAACGTGTTATCTCTATTTTCAAAATATTACTATGGTCTGGTTTTGAGACGCCCCGGAATCGCCTTACTACTGATTGCCCTGGTGGTTGTCTTCTTCGGCTATCACACAGCCTCGTTCAGACTCGATGCCTCTGCCGATGCACTGGTGCTGGAAAATGATGAAGCGCTGGACTATTACCGCTCTATCCGGGCACGATATGGTTCGGATGATTACCTGATTATCACTTATACGCCGAATGACGATCTGTTCAGCGATGCTGTATTGCAAGAGTTGCGCACTTTACGCGATAAACTCAGGGCTATGGATCGCGTGGAATCCGTGGTCAGCCTGCTGGATGTGCCGCTCATTAAAAGCCCGCCGGTCTCCATTGATGATTTGAAACAGGAAGTACCCACTCTCGAAAGCCCGCAAACGAACAGGAATATGGCGCGCCAGGAATTCCTGTCCAGCCCGTTGTATCGCAATCTTATCATCAGCCCGGATGGAAAGACTACAGCGCTGCAGCTCAGCTTCCGCCGGGATGAAACCTGGCACCGGTTAATGCAACAACGCAGCCATCTGCGTGAGAAACGCCTGCACAGTGAGCTCTCCGGGAAAGAGCGTGAGCAACTGGCTTCGATATCACAACAATTCGATAGTTATAGTACCAGACTACAGGAACAGCAGAGCAGAGATATTGCCGAAGTCCGGAGCATCATGGATCAACATAGGGAAAAGGCCGAGCTGTATCTTGGTGGTGTTCCGATGATTGCCTCCGACTCGATCGACTTTATCCGTCATGACCTGATGACTTTTGGCATCGGTGTGCTGTGTTTTCTGATCCTTATCCTGACTGTGTTGTTCCGCAAGCCCCGTTGGGTTATTCTGCCCATGCTGACCTGCTTTGCTGCTGGCGTGATCACTGTCGGCTTTTTGGGTCTGGTTGACTGGCCGGTGACCGTCGTCTCCTCTAACTTTATTTCACTGCTGCTGATCATTACACTATCACTTATGATCCACCTCATTGTCCGCTATCGCGAACTGCATGAGCAATCACCTGATGCCACACAACAGACTCTGGTCTGGGAAACGTTGCGCGCCAAGGCCATGCCCTGTTTTTATACTACGATTACGACGATGGTGGCATTTGGCTCCCTGTTGTTCAGCGGCATACGTCCGGTCATCGACTTTGGCTGGATGATGAGCATTGGTGTAGCAGTCGCCTTTGTACTGGTATTCACCCTGTTTCCCGCCACCTTGATGTTTCTGAAGCCGGGTACAGCGCCCAATCGTAATGACCTGACCAACAAAATTACCCATTTTTTTGTCATACTGAACAAGGCTTATAGCTCATACATACTGATGATTTTTTCTGCCCTTGTCATAGTCAGCATTGCGGGGATCAGCTTGCTCACGGTAGAAAACCGTTTCATTGATTATTTCAAGGACACCACCGAGATCTACCGAGGTATGGAACTGATCGACCGGGAACTTGGCGGAACCATACCACTGGACGTGATTGTCGATGCCCCGGCTGAATTCTTTGCTGAGGAAGAAGAGGAATGGGATAGCCCTTTTGAAGATGACTTCCCACCAGATATGGAAAAAGAGGCCGGAATTACCGAAACCAGTTATTGGTTCAATACCTACCAGATAAAGCAGGTGTCTGCAGTGCACCAATATCTGAACAGCCTGCCGGAAACTGGCAAAGTGTTGTCCATTGACACTGCGATGAAAATCCTGAGCCAGTTCGACAAGGAGGTGGTATCGGATGATTTTTTGCTTGCTCTGTTCTACAAAAAGTTGCCGGAAGAAGTCAAACAAACATTGCTGCAACCCTATATGGCATCTGATGGCAATCAAATCCGTTTTGCGGTACGGGTTTTCGAAACTGAGCCCTCACTCCAGCGTGATGTGTTATTGAAAAAAATCCGTCATGAATTGACCAGTAAAATGAATCTTAAAGAGGATCAGGTTCATCTCTCGGGCATGCTGGTGTTATACAATAATATGCTGCAGAGTCTGTTTCGCTCTCAGATACTCACCATCGGTGTGGTGTTTCTGGCCATTATGCTTATGTTTGCAATCCTGTTTCGCAATCTGAAAATGGCCATAATTGCGATCATTCCCAACCTGTTTGCGCCTGCCCTGATGCTGGGGCTGATGGGGTGGCTGAAGATCCCGCTGGATATGATGACCATCACTATTGCTGCCATCAGCATTGGTATTGCGGTTGATGACACCATTCATTATATACACCGACTTACCAGAGAATTCCACAAGGACCATGACTACTGGGCAGCAGTCAATCGCAGCCATGCCAGCATCGGTCACGCCATGTATTATACGACAATTACCATTACACTGGGCTTCTCCATCCTGGCTCTGTCAAACTTTATTCCAAGCATTTATTTTGGATTATTAACTGGTTTTGCCATGCTGACCGCCTTACTAGCAGCTCTGACACTGCTGCCGCTGCTGATCATCCGCTTTAAACCATTGGGTAAACCATTGGCAGCCACGCCATTATCTGAAGGGTAATTTTTGTTTGAATTGATAAAGATCATAGTAATTTACTGCTGAATCAAGGATATTATCAGTAAGATGCTAGAGAGGTGTAGAAAGTAGAAAAATTGACTTTTGGCCTGGTTCCGTCACGTCGTCTCTCGCATATCTCGCATAGCCCGGGAATTAACAATATTTCACCCTGGACCTGCTCCTACTTCTGCATCTATTGCATCTGCTCCCAATGTGGAGAACAAATAGCACATCAACAAGGTATTCCTGTCAGGGGTAAAGCTTATGAAATGGCAATCTGTAATAAGGTGTTTAGGACTGTCGGGTCTTTTTCTGTTTATATCCCCGGCATTCTCCACAGAAGATACGGCTTTTACCGAGTCTGTTGTTATCTTTAATACCATCTGTGCAAAATGTCACGAAGCGCAATGCAGTGGTCGATTGAGTTTTGATGATGCCTTTGAGAGATCAAGCGATCATATCCTGCGATACTATGGTCAGGCCTCCGGGAAACAATGGCTGCAAAAAGAGTTATTCGACATTCTTTACTATATGAAAGAAAAGTGCGCCTATTATCCAATGCAGTCTCCTGTTCCTATAAAGAGGATCTGGAGTGGAGACATATTGGAGAAATTCACGACTTTGATGGCAAGGAACTACTTTATTCCTGTAGGCAACTTTAGTCCTGGAGCTTATCGTATCGAACTTGAGCTGGAGAAGGATGTAAAGGTCACTGCGCATCTGATATCGGAGGAATTCGAAATGGCTATTGATGATTGTTATCAATCAAGCGACCAGCGGATAAATATCCCGTTCCTCATAGAAGAACCGGGAGACTACTATTTTCGCATGTATCCAAGAGAGGCTGTCGAGCTCATCAGACTGACAATAACCCCTCAGGAAAGTGAAGTTCATTGAAATAGGGAACGTCGTATGTGAGTGGTTAAGGCTATGAAATGATTTAGCAACTTTGCAAACTGAACAACTTAGTCTATTCTAATTATATGAAGTCAACAAAAAAACAGGTTAGCAAAACCTGATTGTATCAATTTTTGCATATCACTCTATTTTTGTGACACAAGCAAAGTTTATAATGCAGTTTCTTGAAAAGGAGCTAAATATGTCAGTAGCGGCAACAATACAATCGTGTTTATCAGAGCACAAAGTGAAATATGAACTGGTGCCTCATCCAAGAACATACTCCAGTCATGAAACCGCTCAAGTTGCCCATATCTTTGAGGACCATATTGCCAAGGCAGTGATTGTTGAAGATACGCAAGGCTATGCCATGGTGGTGATTCCGGCAAGTGACTGGCTCAAACTGCATGCCTTAAAAGAAGAGCTTGATCGTGATTTCCATCTTG
>WTAX01000466.1 GCA_013139395.1 Gammaproteobacteria bacterium
AGACTCAATGAAATCAGTCAGTTAATTGAAAAAAACAAGATCGAGCAAGCTCAGGAATTACTGCTTCAATTTAAAACAAAATACCCTGATTACCCTATAGACCCTGTGATTTTAAAACAGTTATCCCCATATTAGAGTTTTCAGGCACTTTTTTACTCGATAAAGACACTATGACAGAACATAATCCAATTGAAATCAACCTGCACAAAAAATCACGCTTATTAGAAATCAGTTTTGATACCGGTGAAAACTTTAAATTAAGTTGTGAGTATTTACGTACTCATGCCAAATCTGCAGAAATCACCACATCTGATAAACCTGTCGCAGGTAAAATCAGTGTCAATATTGACTCCATCGAAGCACAGGGTACTTATGCACTCAGACTCTTTTTTGATGATAGCTATGATCAAGGCATCTATTCCTGGGAAACATTGTACGACCTGGGTAAAAATTATGAAAAATATTGGGCTTTATACCTTTTTGCATTAGAAGAACATCATTTAAACCGGGGTGAAGTTGACAATGCTCATAAAGGACCATCAATAATTAAAATCTTATATTTTATGGATAAGCTCATCAAATTCACCAAAGAAGAGGAAGATCTGGAGTTGCCGGAAGAGGTAAATACAGTACAGCAACTTCTGGTACTATTACGCAGCCGCGGCAATCGCTGGGAACGAGCATTTAGCGATGATGCCGTTCAATTTACCGTCAACAAAGAATTTGCTGAGTTATTTACAGTATTAGAACATGGTGATGAAATTGCCCTGATACCTAAAGCTAAATAAAGCGTTACTATTCAGCGTGTTATTTACAAAAAGCCTGTGGTTGCTTATTTTTCTGACTTTGATTGTCTGAGCGCAGCGACATCTCGTAACAGAAAGTCAAAGTTAGAAAAATAAGTGACCATAGGCTTAACACTAGTAATTAGAAATACTCACTTCTGAATAGTTACAATAAAGCATAGCAAAATAAAATACAGACCCTTTAAAAATGACCAAACTTACAAATTCCCTCAATAGCTGGGGTACAGAACAGTTTAAACAAGTGTTAAAACAAGAGATTGAAGCATTAGGTAATGACGTGCTGCCCTTAAATCAGGCAACCTGTCAGGGTGGTTTGGCGGATGACTCAAATATCTCTGCCCTGATAAACTCAGTCACAGAAAATGACACCCGGATTTTGATAAAAGTGGGAATATTTTTTAATGAAATTATTGCCGGCTGTAATTGCGGTGATGATCCCGCATCTGAAAATACCTATTGTGAACTACTTGTTTCTATCAATAAAAACAGTGCCGAAGCCTGTTTTTCTCTGCAATCTTAAACTAAAGAAAAGCAATCAGGAGTTATTACTCCGCACGCAAGGCTTCAATCGGATCAAGTAAGGCGGCACGACGGGCAGGCAGTACACCGGCAATCAATCCGATGCTGATGGCAACCACTTCTGCGAGAATGACGAAGTTCCACGAGGTATGTACCGGTAGGGCCGGCAAACTCAGATGCAGAAGTTGAGCTATACCGACACCCAGTCCCAGTCCGACGAGTCCACCAATCGCAGAAAGTACAACGGCCTCACCTAAAAACAAACTCAGTACCTGAGACTGTCTGGCACCTAATGCGCGCAGTAAACCAATTTCACTAATACGTTCATTAACTGAAATCGTCATAATAGTGACAATACCGATGGCACCGACTAATAATGAAATACTGCCAATGGCGGCAACGGCAAAGGTCAGCACATTTAACACCGAGCCCAGCACTTCAAGCATTTGCTGCTGAGTGGTAATCGTGACATCATCCTTGCCATGTCGTGCTTCAAGGATTTGTTTAATGCCGTCAACAACGGTCTCCACTGAGGTATTATCATCATAAAGCACATCGACTTCATGCAAAGTATTACGGTTAAATAAACTCATGGCGCGGGAAGCTGGAATATAAATAGTATCATCCAGATCAAAGCCCAGTACACTGCCTTTTGACTCCATGATACCAATGATGCGAAAGCGATGACCGCCCACTGTAATACGTTGTCCTAAGGGATTTTGATCGCTGAACAGTTCCTTTTTAAGTTTACTGCCCAGTACAGCAAAAGCACGCGGAGCAGTAGGATCATCATCGGGCAGAAAGCGACCTGTCTTTACCGCCATTTGAAACGCTTCCGGCATCTGTGAACCGGCACCATAAATTGTCGTGCGGCGACTACGATTACCGGCTTTAACTTCTGCATTGCCCTGAACAAAAGCAACGACGGCTCTGGCATAAGGTAAACGTTTAAGTGCCTCGGCATCTTCAATCGTTAATGGCCGTTCAGTACCGAATACGCCCATACTAATGCCGCCAGTTGTTGCCTTGCCCGGATTTATGGCCACTAAATTAGTGCCGAACTGAGTAAATTCAGCAAGCACAAACTGATGTACACCTTCACCGATAGAAGTTAACAAGACAACCGCAGCAACACCCACAGCAATGCCCAATGCAGTTAAAAAACTGCGCAGGCGATGGGCAATCAGAGATGAGCTGGTTAAATGCAGGAAGTCGCGTAGCTGCATGATTTATTTACCTGTTAGTGCTAAAACAGGATCAAGCCGTGCGGCTTGTCGAGCAGGCAGTAAACTGAACACAAATCCGGCCAATAAACTAACAGCAATCGCAGTCAATACTGCCCACAGTGGAGCATAGGCTGGTAAATCTGGAAAAGCCTGTCTGATAGCCAGACAACCCAGTTCACCCAGTAATAAACCGATGATGGCTCCGAATGCAGATAACATAATGGCTTCTGATAAAATCAGACGGATGATCAGACGTTGAGGAGCACCCAATGCTTTAAGTAATCCAATTTCTGCGGTGCGTTGGGATACGGCGACCAGCATAACATTCATGATTAAAATACCGGCAACAGCGAGACTGATTGCCGCTATGCCGCCGATCGCATAAGTCAATGCACCTAATATACGATCAAAGGTTGCCAGTACCGCATCCTGAGTGACTACCGTCACATCCCGCTTACCCTGATGACGTTCTTTTAGTTGTTCAATAATGGCGAGTTTGACTGGCTCAATGGCGGAACGGGTTTTGGCTTCCACCAGAATCCGAAACAGTGAAGGGGTATTAAATAATTGCTGTGCCGATGCCACCGGGATCATGATGGTATCCTGTACATCCACGCCAATCGAGCGACCTTCAGAAGCCATAACACCAATGACACGAAAACGCCGATCCCCCAGACGCAGCCATTGACCAACTGCCGCCTGGGTATCAAATAGTTCATCACGAATATTACTGCCAATGACACAAACCGGCGTAGCACGATCCAGATCTGCTGCAGGTAAGAAACTACCCTGTGCCAGTTCCCAATGGCGAATTTCTAACAGCTCATGATTACTGCCAATGACCGGCACTTCACGTGAACGTCCCTGAAAACTGGCCTTGACTGAACCGATATTAATCGGTGCAATACGTCGAACATTAGTGTTGCGAGTTAAAACTTGTGCATCATCCAGAGTCAGATCACGGGGCGTCGTACCGACCAGAGCAATGGGATTAAGACCCGAGGTTTCCGAATAACCGGGAAAAACAATCACAAGATTGGTACCTAATGAGGTAAATTCATTGCTGACATAACGCCGCGCACCTTCACCCAAAGCAGTTAACATAATAACTGCGGCAACACCAATAGCCATAGCAGTTAACATTAATAGTGTTCGGGTTGGGTAGCCCACTAAGGCTGTCCATGAGAAACGAATAATATCGTTAATTGAAGTTGTCATCAGCGTGAACTTATCTGTGAGCATTGTTGATCAGATTCAATGCGGCCATCAACCATTTGTATCTGCCGCGTTGCTCGTTGACCGATGTTGGCATCATGGGTCACGATGATCACAGTTATACCCTGCCGGTTAAGTTGTTCAAGAATATTGATGACATCCTGCCCGGATTTTTGATCAAGGTTGCCCGTGGGTTCATCAGCCAGCAGGATATTGGGCTGCATAATGGTTGCACGGGCAATGGCAACACGCTGTCGTTGTCCGCCTGACAGTTGATCGGGAGTATGATGAGCACGATCGCTTAAGCCCATATCCATGACTGCTTTATTGACCAGCGGCTGCCGTTGGTCAGGCTCTGTTCCTGCAAGAATTAAAGGTAGTGCGATGTTCTCTGCCGCAGTTAATCGGGGGATCAGATGAAAAGCCTGAAAGACAAAACCAATGGTTTTGCTGCGCTTTGCAGCTTGTTGGCCATCAGGCAGGGCAGTGACATCCTGCTGGTTTAATAAATAAGTGCCCTTAGTCGCGCTGTCAAGCAGGCCAATTAAATTCAGTAAAGTTGATTTGCCTGAACCGGAAGGACCCATGATGGAAATATATTCACCCGCTTGAATAGACAGGTTGATATCATCCAGTGCATGTACCGTTTGCTCACCAACCAGAAAGTTACGATGAATATTCTTTAACTCAATCAAGCTTAATTCAATCATGCTTAATTCAATCATATTTGTTGTCAATAACGGCACGGGCACCATCTTCGACACCATCTCGTTGGATTGAAATAACAAGCTGTTCACCAGCGACGAGACCGTCAATCACTTCAGTATAACTCCAGTTGCTCATACCGGTTTTAATCTGACGTTGTTCAAGCAGTCCGTCAGCGTTCAAAATGAGTACCTTGCTGCGTTCAAATAATGCCGCGGTGGGAATACGCAACACGTTATCACGTCGATCCAAAATGACTTCAGCATCGGCACTATAGCCGGGCAACATATTGTTAATGTTCTCGATATTGGTAAATTCAACTTCTATTTCAACCGTGCGTGACTGTTTTTCCAGATCCAGCACATAGACTGCAACCCGGCGTACTATACCGTCAAATATTTTCCCGGCAAAGGCATCCAGAGAAATACGTGCAGGCATTTGTGGACGAATCTGGGGGGCATCCACTTCATCAATAGGAGCAGAGACATAAAGGCAGGTGTAATCAATCAGATCAATCGCCGGCAAGGTCGCGACACCAACTGGCGAAGGCGTAAGAAATTCACCCAGTTCACCATTAACTTCAGCGATACGACCTTTAAAAGGCGCAATTAACCGGGTACGTGCCAGCTTGGCCTGGACTACATCGATTTTTGACTGGCTGATCTTGATACTGGTATTAGCGGCTTCACAGGCGGCCAGTTTTGCCTGAGCTTCACTTTCGGCCTGGTCTACACTTTCTTCAGATACCATATCTTTTTTTCGTAATGTGCGCAGACGACGGGCTTCACGTTTTTCAACTTCGGCCATAATACAGGCTTGGCGTGCCAATGCAATCGATGCCTGATACTCATGCTTAGCCAGTGAGACCTGTGCCTGTAAATCATCATTCCATATTTCCAGCAGTAGTTGTCCGGCTTCGACCCGATCCCCTTCTTTGACGGGCAGACTTTCAATCTGACCACCGATTGAGGGAGACAGACGTGCACGCTGGCAGGCCTTGAGTGTTCCTGCACGAGTATTAGTAATCGTTGAAAGTACTTCTCCCTGCGTGACTTCCTGTACCACAACAGCAACCGGGCGTGGGCGTTTGATATAGGCAAGCAGTACTGCAATACAAATAATGATCAGCAGACTGGTAAAAAGCAGGCGATGTCGTTTTAACATGAAAAGATCCCAATTATTTTTGTAACTATTCAGCAACCCAAGCCGAAAACGGCTAACCATCTATAAGTTACAAAAGATATAAAATACAAAGACTTATATTTTTGTAACTTAGAAGCGTATTATTTACAAAAAGCCTGTGGTTGCTTATTTTTCTGACTTTGATTGTTTGAGCGCAGCGAGTTCTCAAAGTTAGAAAAATAAGTGACCATGGGCTTAACAAGTGTTATTTAGGAATACACACTGAATAGTTACTACTTTTATTACTTGAGATCTTTAATTAAACTGGCTTGATGAATTAGTTCTGACAAATTCTTTGTACCCATCTTTTCCATTGCTTTAGCGCGATGAATTTCAACGGTTCTGGTACTAATATTCAATTCATAGGCAATGATTTTATTGAGCTTTCCGGAAACCACTTCTGAAAATATTTCCCGCTCTCTTGGTGTAAGCGTATTAAATCTTTCCTGTGCATTATGTCTGATATCGTAAACTTCGTGACGTTCATCGTTCATTGCCAGAGCTTGTGAAATACGATCCAGTAATTGTTGATCGCTGAATGGTTTTTGTAAAAAATCAACAGCCCCGTTTTGTACCGCTTTAACGGCCATAGGAATTTCACCATGGCCTGAGATCATGATAATGGGCAGGAGTGTCTCCATACTGGTTAGCTTTTCTTGTAAATCCATACCACTCATTCCGGGCATTCTGACATCCAGAATCAAGCAACCCTTTCGATCAGCCTGGAATTGGTTGAAAAATTCATCTGCTGAAGCAAAACATTCAACGCTATAACCTACTGACTTTATTAATAAACGAAGCGCTGCTCTGACGTCAGGTTCATCATCTACTACAAAAACTGTTTGCTGGCTGGTAATATCAGTTGAAGTTTGTATTTGTTCGGGCAAGTTATTCTCCATAAAATTATTGGCAATAGCTGTTTAATGGTAAGAGTATGATAACGACTGTTGAGGCTTGCGCATTGGATTGAATGCTGATTTTACCTTTATGTAAATTAATAATATGATGGCACATGGATAAGCCTATGCCAATCCCATTTTTTTTAGTCGTAGTGAATGGTTCAAAGAGTTTGTCTTGAATTTCCTCAGCTAAGCCCGGTCCGTTATCCATTAGGGTAATTTTATAGTGTGATGCTTCTTTGCGTGTTGTTATTACTATTTCCGGTGCCTGAATAGAATGGTCTAATACGGCATCAAGGGCATTATTTAACAGACTAAAAATAACCTGTCTAAACTGAATTTTATCAATACATAACGAGGTAAATTCCGGCTCATAGTCGGTGATTAATTTGATCTGAGATGTTGGATTATCTAATTCGGTTAAATGGATACTTTCCTGAATAAGATCATTAACACAGGTCATTTGACAATTTAATGTATTCACCTTAAGTTGAGAACGAACCTTGCGAATGATTTTACCTGCATTTTCAGCATTAATGACTACCCGTTGCATTGCATTGTTAATTTCGTCAGAAGATGCATTATCGTGATAAAGACGCTGCATGGCCTGAGTGTAAGATAATATTGCCGTCAAAGGCTGGTTTAACTTATCTGCCAGAGAGCTTGAAATTTCCCGCATTGCACTTAATCGTGAAAATTGTTTTAATTCTTTGAAATTCTTTTTTAATACACTGGTATGGCTGGGGTTTTTATATGCTGAAGGCTGCTGCTTTGCGGAAGATTTATTGAGCAGAGATGAATCCACGTTAACAGGGCTCAATGTGAATAGATAATCATTATTATTCTTACCTGTTTTGTTCATATGAGGATTTTTGATCATGTTTAATAGATACAGCATCTCTTTCTGTGTGAAATATAATTGAGTACTAAATTGCGAGTTAGTGTTAAGGCTGTCAATCGCATTAGTTAAATCCTGCGCGTTAAAATACTCTGAGAGTTCGGTTAGTTTCGTATTTTTTAAAACATCATGACTAAAAATAGCATCAGCTTCCTGATTGTAGTAATGTAAATTACCCTTATTATTGGCAATAAGTATGGCTATAGGCAGATGATCTAATATTGTCTGCTGCTCTGCCAGGACAGGAGCTGATTCTAATGCTAAATTAGACATAATGGTTTGTTTTTTAGCCTTTTTTAAAAAATGAATAGTAAAGCCATCAGGTAGAGTTGTGTTTTTTTACTCTTCCTTATCTGATATTATGATTTAGTCATCTAGTCTTTACAATATGTAGAAACCGAGAGAAAAATTTATTTCTTGTTATCTGTAATACTTTTATTGTGTAATATTATTATATAAAAGTCGTTCTATATAATAATAAACGTAGCTACTCAGCGTGTTATTTACAAAAAGTCTGTGGTTGCTTATTTTTCTGACTTTGATTGTTTGAGCGTAGCGAGTTTCAAAGTTATAAAAATAAGTGACCATAGGCTTAACAAACGTTATTTAGAAATACACGCTGAGTTTATTACTAATAAACTAGCAATTAAGAATCTCATTGTAATCACTGACAACCCGAAATTATGCCTAATAAATTGATTCATTCTCTAAAATTTCAAATTACAGCTGTTTTATTTCTGTTGCTGTCGTTATTTTCACTTGCCATAACTTATACGCTTTATGCGATTGATGAGCGAGAAAATGAAATGGCAGGTTTGCACCTGATTCATCGATTGCAGCTGATTACAAATTATATGGACATGCAGAGTATGAATTATCTCAAAAATGCACCCAAAAGTAGTAGTGCGTATAAACGTGATATTGATTTGTATTATGATGACCTGAAAGGACAGCTGGACAATAAAAATGAGATCATTAAGTGTTTTTCTGATGAGCATTTGACGTCTGAACTGACAAAGATGGACAGTGATATTGATTTGAATCTGAATAGCAAAACCAAGGAGGCTTTATTTCAATTACAAAAGGTCTGGGATCGCTATTTTAAAGAATTAAATGAGACTTTAGGAAAGCGAGATCATTCACCAAAACTGGCTGCTGCCGCGCAGTACATTGCAGAAAATCAGAAGAAAATCAGAAAAATTGAAGATGTCGTTGTGCAGCAGCTGCAAGGTGATCTTAATAAACGTATTGAGTGGATCAACTATGTTAATAAAATTATATTAGCAATAGCATTTATTGTGGCATTAGGTACTTTGCTGGGCTTTTATATTAAAGTGATTATTCCGTTAAATCGAGCAGTTGACGGCTTTAATAAAGTGGCAAAAGGTGACTTTGGTCATCAAGTTGTTATTAGTGCTGATAATGAAATGGCCTCAATTACAAAAAGTTTTAATCATTTATCACAAAGATTATATTCTATTTTTCAATTAATTCATCAGGTTCAGCAAGGTAATGATTTAGATGAGACCTTAGGCTTTATTGCCGAGCAATTTTCATCTATTTTACCTATCGACTGGACTAGTGTGCTGCTGCATAATGGTAATGCCACCATGCTGGAATTGCAAAAAGCTTATATGGACGGCAAGCCCCATGCATTACCCCGAACATTATTTTCTGTAGAAGGCACCTTGCTGGAAAAAGCCATTTTAAGTGAAAAACCATTATTGATTTCCAATTTAAAAGAAGTGGCTGAACAAAATAAACACTATGTATTTTTAAATTTATTAGCAAAAGAGGGAATGAATAGCGCGATTTTTTTACACCTCACTCAAACAACACAAGTTCCCGGCATGCTGATTTTTGCTTCACGACAAGCCAATGCTTATGATAATGAACATATTGAACTGCTCAATAATATTGCTCATCTGGTCACTCATAGTTTTGGTAAAACAGTGAAGATGGCTGAACAACGACGTTTGGCAGCGATAGGTGAGTTTACATCCGGAATCGTCCATGAAGTGAGAAACCCTTTGACCACAATAGGGCTGGCTTTAAAGTATTTTAGTCGCCTGGAACTTGATGAAGATGGTACTGAATGGGCCGAAATAGCGGAGCGTGAATCAGGGCGAATGGGACGCTTGTTAGAGGATATTTTACTTTATTCTAAACCGGTTCAGCTGGATCTCACTCTCATTAACCTGGTCGATTTTATTAATGAATTTATAACTACCAATAAAGCAATAGGTGAGTCTAAGGGGATCTTGCTTGAACTGTCTCATAGTATACATAACGATGCGGCATCAGATAGTCAATTGTTAGTGAAGGCTGATAGTGATCGTCTAAATCAAATCTTGTTAAATATTTACCGTAATGCTGCAGAAGCGGCGCATAGCAATAGTGTAATCCTATGCTGCGTGAGTAATAATCCCGAAGCCCATACCGTCACTATTGTCATTAATAATCAAGGTGAAGTCATTCCAGAAGATATATTGCAGCGAATAGGTGAACCATTCTTTACCACAAAAACTCGTGGTACAGGCTTAGGAATGGGTATAGTAAAACGAATGGTGGAGGCACATAGCGGTAATTTAAGTATCAGTTCATCAGATGAAGAGGGCACCAATGTTGCTATTACTTTACCCTATCTTGAATCGTTACATTATTCTAGGTTAAGGTCTTTTATTTACTGCTTATTTTTATCAATTGAATAGCCTGATGAGGATCTTTAATTCGTTTTAAGGGATTAAAAATTTCTTCTGCCTGAGTATAATTAATCATTAACCATTTGACCCATAGTTTAAGGCGAGGTGCGACATATTTCTTATTGAGTTCAGGATTATCAATCATTAATTGATAGAGTTTTTCTAATAAGACACAGATGGATTGCCAGTCTAAAGGTTCAATTGCTTCTTGAGCCAGAGAACATTTTATCTGCAGTGCTAAATCTGGGGTCACCATGGCACCGCGTCCAAGCATGATACTGTCACAACCGCTGCGTTCCCGGCAATTAAAATAATCTTCTACGTTCCAGACTTCACCATTGGCGATCACTGGAATATCAAGCAGTGCAGAGATAGGAGCTAATGCATCCCAGTAAGCGGGTGGACGATAACCATCTTTTTTTGTTCGGGCATGAATGGTTAACCAATCAGCACCGCCATCCTGAATAGCCAGTGCATTATCATGGGCCAGCGCCTGATCGTCATAACCCAGACGCATTTTAGCAGTAACCGGAATGTTTTCAGGTACGGCCTGACGCACGCAGTGGACTAACTGGTTAATCCGTTCAGGATAGTTTAGTAAGCTGGCGCCCCCACCTCTGCGATTAACTGTTTTTGCAGGGCAGCCAAAGTTAAGATCAATACCTTTGGCTCCTAACTGCACTGCTTTTGCGGCATTCTCTGCCATAGCAGTGTTATCACTGCCTAATAATTGCAAAAAAACAGGTGTTCCAGATTTTGTATGACTGATCTTATTTTGTGTTGTTTTTAGCCCGCCTCTTAATTCAGGAAAGCGTCGATAAAAGACTCGGGCTGGAAACAAGGTGTCTGTTACACGCAGAAATTCAGT
>WTAX01000416.1 GCA_013139395.1 Gammaproteobacteria bacterium
AATTCAAACTCATGCTTTTGGCAAAATTGAACAGTTAACCGTTAGCATCGGCATCAATCAGATCTTTCAACAAAACGGTACATCCGAGGTCATTGGTTGTGCTGATAAAGCGCTTTATTTTGCAAAAAATAATGGCCGTAACCAGATCTGCTTTTATGAAGACTTACCTGAACAGACAGTTGCCACTTCTGTTGATGATGATGACAATATTGAGTTTCTTTAGATAAGCTCAACGTGTGTAAGGGCCATGTAAGGCCTGAGTCATTTAGATAGTGACTAACTGTAGTGGTACAGTTATTTTGGCCACCTGATGTAGTCCTGACACCACATACAATTTTTGCAATATGAGACCTGACAGCCACATTTTTGTAAAAATTGTAGTATATTACTGACGCTCAGGATAAGACTTGGCACTTATTTTTTTGCAAAGTTTTTACCTCCCATCTACCAGGCACGCTCATCGGAAATGTTATTCAGAATAAAATAAAATTAATCCCGCTGATTTTTATTGTACTGCTTATTATGCCGCTTACGCTTTTAGCGGATATGCTTTTTTATTACTCTTCAGCAATCTTACCTTCAATCTTATCCCAGACTCACATTGCTTCAAACGTTGACATAGCACATAAGTTTGGCATAGCAACGCAATCGATAAATGATGGTTATGCCTACTATAGCCCTCCTGATAAGGCGATAGATGGTAATGATAGTACCTTTAATCATACCCGGGGAACAGACACACAAAACTGGTGGCAGGTAGAACTTCCAAATACCACTAAAATTTCTAAGATCATGGTTCTTGGTCGCAATTCTAATACATGGAGATTGTCCGGCGCCGGTGTTTATATTTCTGATACACCATATGACGGGACATTAGATGAGAGCGACAAAGTTGCCACCCTTCTGGGAAATGCCCAGAAGCAAATAATAGAGTTTTCCAGACCTGAAACAGGAACGTATCTTATTATAAAAGCCAGAAACAGCTACACCCTTCACATGGCAACGGTTGAGGTTTATGGACAAATACCCACAAAGCCGATTTTTGAAGAGCATAAGGATGAGTATCTTATTTCAGGTGCTACGGCCAATGGTGAAGTGGTGACTACCCTTAAAGCATTAGATCATCAAGATGATACGTTAAGCTATACTATTATTGAAAATGTGCCGTTCAGCATTGATGCAGGAGGAAATATTCGTGTCACTGGTCCACTTTCAGGGCAGTACAGTTTCACTGTCCAGGTCACTGATGGAGTCCATATCAAGCGCGTACAAATCACACTTTTTTATGAGTTAGCCTGTATTTTTATTAGCCATTGACATTTAGATAAAATATTGAAGTTTTATGCTTGATTTCTGATTTGTAATTTGAAAAACATCATTGAATTTCCTATCCTTTAATAAGCTGTTAGAATAACTCAATTGAGTTCTATTAAAATCATGTATAAACACCGTCACAAGGGATCATGGTACAATTTAATCAGTTTAAACTTTTAAGTCTCAGACTCTTATCTCTTGAGTAGCTAATATGCCAGCAGGTCACAGAAACTATCTATCGTTGAAGCACGAACATAAGACTATTCCATATGGAGGTGTCGGCGAAATACGTGAAGATGGTGACGCAAATTATGGATTTAAAGATATAAAAGGCGATAACAGACTTATTGATACAATACCTGAGTTGAAACATGAACCAGCACTCATGGCTCTAGTACGAGTTATCAATACTCCGAAAACTGGAATCTTTTCAATCGGCTGCGTCAGTGATCGCTATCAAGATAAAAATCAATTCCGCCATTCAGGTTATATCGAATTCTCGTTTAATTCAAAATTATTCATAGCCGATGCTAGTCATTATTTCCCGCTATTTTTTAATTTCGAGCGTTTACTTGAAAAGAATGATTTCACCGTCAAGGTCGAGTTTAACTGGTCAATTCAGCCAGCGACATTTATTGATAAAAGTGTTACGGGTTATACTTGTACGATTTACCTGAACACCTACTTCGTTGAATCAGAAGAAGCAGCTAAAAAAGCATGGGAAAAGACACTTAGCATATTAGCTCAATATCTGGGTAACATATCCATCGAGCACACAGATTATATTTTTTCTACAGAAGAATAAAAGCATATTATCTTCATTTGTTAGATTCCTTTTCTATACTGGGTATTCATTGAAGGGAAAATGCTTTCAAATCACCATTGATGAATCTGGATTTCTAGTAAACTAAATCTAGAAATTCTATGATCCTCAAAGCGGATGTTTGATGAGTCGATAAGTATCTAAAAATTTAATTTATGTAAGTATAAAACCAAATCCAGATTGGGGTATTTAGAGCCGTTCTAGGTAAATTCTATGGGTGTAGATCTTTTGAGCGACAAAGTCAGGCTCTTCTCCGCTTTGATGAGTGAACTATGGTCCCATGATTAAAACTACCCTTTGTAGTAAGCTTATTCCTACATAATTACAAAAATCTACCTGATTACCCACAAGTCTCAGCCAATATACAGGTTGATTCTGTGCTGTAGGCCAATGAATACGTGAACTTACTATGACAGAGCTGACCAATTGAATTAGAATCATGTTGTTATTTGGACAACAGCACAATGCCCCCTTTGTAACTCATTGAATTTATTGCAGCTCAACCCTCTGTATCATGGCTGAAACTTGTGGGTAATCAGGAAAATCTATATAATTTAAAAAAGTCTTCCATATCATGGAAATAATTTTTACCGCAGAAGTTGAGCACTAATCTTTTTGCCGATATCTAAAATTTAAGTATTATTCAAATACAATACATCTCTATATCATGTAATCAGTTGAACGCTTATAATATGAGCATACAACTATTCAATAACACGAGATTTCAATGAAAAAAAAGAATGCCAAAATTGAAAAAGGTTTTCTTTTTTCAAAAAAAAATAAGGTTTCTGTTTGGGCATCTACGCATCCATACGCTGATATTCCTGAAGCATATTTTGAAGAAAAATTTAGCAAAAATAATACTCGTGCAACCAATACTTGGTCTAATAACTTTAAAATGCGTTATTTTTCTCCTTCTAAAATGGAAACGAATGGCGCACACGAAGGTACCATTAACATCAAGCAAGCAGTTGGTGAATGTTCATTTTCTTCTTCGTTTATTGAAGTTTTGATGAGTAAAGCAAAAAAGAAAAAACTCAATGAAATCACTTGGATTATTTTATTATTCGAATATGAATACAGCGCCAAAATTTCTGGCATCGAAAGTGATGAATATGTCACGTTAGTCGGTGCATTTGATTACGACGATGATGCTGAAAGCCTGATTGAAGTTGATGACGAATAAGACTCTGAAATTGAAGAAAATAATGATTAATCGATTTGAATTATTTTTATGACCTCTGAATTAAAATATTTATCGGCATACCCTTTGGACCTGAGAAATCAGGTTCAAAGGATGATTGAAGAAAATAGGTTATCAAAATTTTTACTTCAAAAATACCCTCACCCTCATAATGTTGTTAATGATAAAGCACTACGTAATTATGTGATGACATTAAAAAATCGTTTTATAAAAAAATCAGCCCCCCTCAGCCATATTATTTTTGACCCTAAAATACATATCATAAATAATGCACTTGGTACCCATAGTTATATTTCAAGAGTGCAAGGAGGTAAATTAAAAAATAAAAATGAAATTAGAATTAGCAGCCTTTTCAAAAAAACTCCTGAACAATTTTTAAATATGATCACAGTCCATGAACTGGCTCATTTAAAAGAAAAAGAGCATAACAAAGCTTTTTATCAGCTATGTTTACATATGTTACCGAAATACCATCAATTAGAGCTCGATGTGCGTTTATATCTCACTCAACTCGAAATCAATGGTGATATCTATTGCTTTAACAAATGAACAGTTAAAAAAGAAAACATTAATGGATTTTAAATTTAGAAAAAATATTGACGGTCAGCCAACTGCCAAATTTTCCATGGAGCACGAAGCTATTGGTCGCTGGTTAACCGAAGAGATAAGTAACAATAAGTCTAAGATCGTGCAAATATTAACGCTGATAGAACAATTTGAACAAGGCAGTATTGCATTTAAAGAAATAATTGGTACTGAGTTTCAATTAAGCATTAGTCACATTGGGGTAGAAATAAAAGCCTTAAATTTAGAGGCTGATTATATGGACAATTTTAACAACAATGAGTTTAGTGGAAACGATGATGATCGTTCAGAAGACGCAGAGCTTTACGATAAAGAATCTTACGCTGAGTGTGGTTTACATGACTTTAAAATAGCTCTGCTATCATGGCAGGAGTATATCAACTAATACACACCAAGCTCGTTCTGGCTTAAAACCGGAGCTTCTGGTTGCCCACAACCCCTTGTCCACAATAAAGGGGAAGCACATAGAAAAAGGACATATTTTATCAGTATTACTAATATTTGTTCCAAATTTCACCCAAGTAAGTTATAAGATGACATGAAAATTCCTAAACGAATCCAACCTTTAGTTGAAGATGGGCTGATCGATGAAGTCATCAGTCCCTTAATGAGCGGAAAAGAAGCTGTAGTCTATATTGTACGCAGCGGATCTGAAATCCTCTGTGCCAAGGTTTACAAAGAGGCCAATAAACGCAGTTTTAAGCAAGCAGTACAATATCGGGAAGGTCGCAAGGGGCGTAATAGCCGCCGTAATCGAGCAATGGAAAAAGGCTCAAAATTTGGCCGGGTTCAACAAGAGAAAGCCTGGCAAAATACCGAAGTCGAAGCGCTCTATAGCCTTTCTGATGCGGGTGTTCGAGTACCTAAACCCTACGGCTGCTTTGACGGCGTCTTGTTGATGGAGTTAATCACCGATGACGAAGGCCAGGTAGCACCGCGCCTGAACGATGTGTCAATGTCCTCTGAACAAGCCTTAGAAGATCACGCTGTTGTCATGCAGTACGTGATGCGCATGCTTTGTATTGGATTGATTCATGGAGATCTGTCAGAGTTTAATGTATTGGTCGATGAATATGGTCCGGTAATTATTGACCTGCCCCAGGTAGTGGATGCATCAGCTAATAATCAGGCAAAATGGATGCTGGAACGGGATGTTAACAATATTAGCACCTACTACGCACAATACGCACCTGAATTGCTCAACAGACAATACTCCAAGGAAATTTGGGCATTGTACGAAGCAGGGGAATTACACCCGGAAGCCGAGTTAACAGGCTACTTTAAGGAAAGCACACAAACTGCAGATGTGGATACCGTATTGGAAGAAATAAAAGCTGCCTTTGCCGAAGAACAACAACGCCAGCTTAGGATGCAAGTTCCCGATTAATTGCAAGATAAGGTTGAGTTGAGAGGGTGTAATCTGTAGTGGTCGCGACCTGATCTGACCGTTCCCAGTTTTCATAAGTGACTGTCAGGTTAAATAATAACAACTAGAATAGCCGGTTTTCGGAACTCATCTCGAGAAGATTGAATTTCTCAAATTGGCGCTTTAGGTCACGAAGCGAAAATTTACCATCATTGTATTACCTCCTGATTGCTTCCAGCTGAACCATACTTAATGAAGTCATCTGTTAACAAGAGGAGATATTTATTATGGAATCAAAAATAGAACATCAAAAACATATAATACCCTGGAATAAAGGTAAATTAGTTGGTCAAAAAACTGCTTTAAAACTAAAAGAAATGTGGGGAATTTATAGCCGCCTGAAAATAGACAACAATACCTGTGAACTTACTTTATTTAATTCAGGTTCGACTAAATACTTGAAAACTAAAGTTACTGTGAAAGTTTTTACCCTCTAACTAACCTGTTAGATTTAATCTCATATAGATAATATTAGTATGTACCATAAAAAACTCTGCAATTTTTTTAATTGTAAAACCTTGTTTTTTGAATTCATTAACATTCTTTTGAGGTATTAATAACTTTAAGGTGTATTTTACCAGACTCCTGTTCTGAGCAGGTGTTAAATGTTCTCGTTTTTCGTGAATGAGTTTATAGCTAACATAATCTTTATCATCAAACAAATAAACTTTGCTTTCTACTTCATCTTCAGGTGTCATTATCAAATTTCTGGTACGCTTACTTTTCTGAAACTCATCATAAATAGAACCATAATTGATATAGGGAATAAAGTGAAGTTCTTGTTTTATCTGAGAGGGACTTGCTGAGATTAAAGCTTCCTTTTTTTGATTAGATTTCTTTTGTGTAACCATTAAACTCAAAATATTTTTCATAAAATAAATCTTCCTTTTTGTCTTCAATAAAATTTATATGATTATAATTTGACTCATACCTGTCAAAAGTACTAGTTATTGATATAGACAAAATTATATTTGTTTGAGTTGAAATGATAAGGTTTGTAAATGTAAATAAGTGTATATTGAAATGCACTTGAGATTCTTTTTGATTAGTATAGTTGAATTATTCAATAAAGATACTGTATCACTATTTTTTACTTCCAGGAAATCAGGTGTTACTTGATCACTACATTGGACTTTAAATGGCGGCTTTGTAGAAATCTGGTTGTGAAAGTTAAACACCTTAAATTGCGGTTTTAGGTCATTTTTCACCCTGGATAAAAATGTGTCCATAAAATTTATTAGTAAGATTTTGGTCTCTTTATTTAAGTATTGATTGAAACAGGTAGAAATCCAAAGTTTTATTTTCTACTAAATGTCTGCTATCGTTTAGGATTCTCAGACACTTTACCCCATCGTATTATTAGCAATTTGAAATGGCAGCTAACTGGAATTTAGAGAGAAAACTATTGTTGAGTCCGAACTGCTCCTTTAGGTCAACTTGGTTAATTCAGTCTTCTCATTAGCAAATTTTTCAATTAAATTTGCTCGAAATATCGCTTGTCATACCCAAGCTGCCATTCAGAATTTATAAATGTAATGGTAAAAAGCAGCAACTCAGGAACGCAGAGTTATGTGTTGCAGCTTAAAGAGAAACAACTTTATTTGCACAAGGGCCTTTTTGACCTTGGCCAACTTCGTACTCAACTGCTTGGCCCTCATTTAGTGTTGCAAAGGCGCCGCCACTTTGAATTTCTGAATGATGAACAAAAAGATCTTTGCTGCCATCTTCGGGTGTAATAAAACCATAACCTTTATCAGCGTTGAACCACTTAACTGTACCTTTACTCATTTTTTTTACTCATATTATTGGTGAATGATATTAATTTTATCTTCGAATTCACCGGTTCGAACATAAAGTGATAGGTTTCGACAAATACACATAACAAATCGGTAAAAGTCATTAAAGTCATTGTAGCAGAGTTATGACATTAATTAATGTAGGGTTTTCATGATATTTATAAGAAAAACAGCTTTATCAAGTTTAAGGTGTTGTAGAATTTTGAATTGTCGGTATCAGGATAATTAAGATTGATTCTCAATTGGCATCAATAACAGGAATAGGTCATCAAGACCAATTAGTGGATAAAATGTAATTTTTTTGAGCTTAAAAAATTGCTTCTGGTTCGTTGACATCCCTTAGGCGATATTTGCGAAAATCATCACACTCACGTCAGTGATGTGAAAGCAGATATTTAAAAACAATGAATTTATTTGGATAATTTGTATTCAGAAAGATTTTTTGTGTACATTATC
>WTAX01000068.1 GCA_013139395.1 Gammaproteobacteria bacterium
TAGCGTTTCACCCCGATAATGTTAATGTTATACAACAAAATAGTCTGCCCCAGGGAATAGAAGAATTTGTTGTGCTAACTGAAGATGGTATCAAAATTACCAATCTTTATTTGCCCGCGGCCGACTCCGATAAGATTCTAATCTATTTTCATGGCAATGCTGGTAATATCTACCATAGAATTCCTGACCTGATGCAACTCCAGAAGTCTGGTTTAAATGTTGTGGGTGTGAGTTATAGGGGATATGGAAAGAGTGAGGGCGCTCCAAGTGAGGATGGAATTTATCAGGATGGCAAGGCGATTTTTAGATATGTCAGTAAAGAGTTAGGCTTCTCTGACAAAAATATTGTAATATTTGGCCGCTCCATAGGGACCACCGTGGCCATAAATACAGCACAATATAAAGAGATAGCTGCTCTGGTTCTAGTCTCACCTTTAACTAGTGGTAAGGCTCAAGCTAAGGCGTCCGGGTTGGGCTTATTTTCTTCTTTAGCGGGGAATTCATTTGACAATATAGCTAAGATAAAAAATATTCTGGCACCTGTTTTAGTAATTCACGGCACAAAAGATCGTATTGTCCCCCATTCAATGGGTAAAGAGATATTTGATGCTGTCAAATCCAGAAAAAAACTTATAAAAATTAAGGGTGCAGGACACAATGATATTCATGATGTTTATCGTCAGGAATATTGGTCGACAATATTCAGTTTTTTAAAAAACATATTGAGTTAATACACTCTATACCATAAGGCGGATCATTAAGGATAATTAAAATATTCATCGTTTATTCCTCGTTCTTCCTTTCAGCATTTTCTTTTGTGTCGTTTGCAGTGTTCCAGTTTCGGGTATTAATGGCATATTCACTCATCTTCTAAAATCAATTCGTTGAATGTCATTACTATGATACCAGTCAATTACAATATTCAGACATAAGAGTATAATGCATTTAGAAAATAAGATAATTTGGAGGGTGTATCTTTTTTAATTTAGGGGGAATAAATTAAAAGGAGATAGCCATGAAAAAAATTATTCTAATGGTTGTTATGTTCCTCATAGCGACCTCAAGCGGCTGGGCATATGATAAGATGATGGCTGAGAGCTATGCTCAATACTTCAAACCTTTTGCAGACAAAGCCACTTCCAAATCATTACACATGATCAAAACAGCGGATTTTGTAAAAGATCTACGTGCTGGAAAATTGTTTGTGATTGATATCAGAACTCCCGGGGAAACAATAATCTATGGTTTGACAGTTCCAGGAAGTGTTAACATTCCAATGAACCAGATTTTTAAGCCAGATAACTTAGATCTTCTACCAACATTTGGGAAGATTGTTATTGTGTGTAAAGCAGGTCATCGGGCAATGGCTGTGAGTACAGCATTACGTCATATTGGCTTTAATAATGTGTATAGTCTGAAACTTGGTATACAGGATCTGGCGAAGTATCTTTCACCAAAAAATGCCTATTAACTTTAACCCGTTTCCCCCTTTAAAAAGGGGGAAATAAAAAAGCAATAAACTGATGGACACTTATTCGTGTCCATCAGTATTTTTAAGGAATACTGATAGCCATTCAGCGTTTTTTTCATGATAGACCCCGCTGCTTTCCCCGCTAAAATACCGATAACATTAATTTAATACCTCATATAAGAAATAGCTTATTGATATTGATCAATAAAGATGTGATTAATATCACCATAAAATAGTTCTGATCAGTTTTTTATTGAATGAATTATTCAAATTGAACAGTTTATGCCCTTAACTGAATGGTTTCTGAACAAGGTGATCAATATCTTCTATTAAAAATTTATAATATTGTTTAATAATTAACCATTTTATTAATAAGTCTATGATAAAAAAAAGAAATAAATAATGGGTATGCTTTTTGCAAATATGAAACCATTCAAAATAATATTGAACTTCTTGTTAATACCAATGAGCTCAATAATCTCTTTGATAATAACTTTATTGTATTCATAATAATGATTAAGTGGAGGAAACCTATGGGTATCCGAGCAACAAAAAAACGACTATTCGTTTCAGTTGCAATGGGTCTGGGGTTAGCGCTGACTGTCAATGCACAGGCAGCTTCTAATTATCCTGATATCGGCCCACTGCCAAATGTGAAAATCAACAAGGCGAAAGCAGAGCTGGGCAAACGTCTGTTCTTCGATCCTCGTTTATCTGGTGATGCTGCGATCTCTTGTGCACATTGTCATAATCCAGAAAAAGGCTATGCTGACGGCATGGCATTATCTGATGGTTATCCAGGTAATAAGCATTTCAGAAACAGCCCGACTGTGATTAATGCAGTGCATCAAAACCGCTGGATGTGGGACGGCCGTCTTGGTACCAATCTCAATGATGTAACTCGTGGCATGCTCACAGAAGATTACATTATGAACATGGATATGCGTATTATGCAGGAACGCGTTAAGCAGGATCCTATGTACGTTAAAATGTTTAAAGATGCTGGTTATGGCGAGCCTTCAAATGGTTCAGTTCGTAAAGCGATTCCTGAATATCTGAAGACTTTGACTTCTAAGAATGCACCTTTTGATACTGGTAAGATGTCAGCTTCTGCAAAACGCGGAAAGTCTGTCTTCAAGGGTAAAGCAGGTTGTATACAGTGTCATAATGGTGCTAATTTTACTGATGGTAAAGCGTATAATACGGGTGTTCCGGAAAACTGGGATGTCTTTATGGATACCGACCGTCACCAGGCGTTCCTCGCTTACAACCAGTTTATGGGTGTTGAAAATTACAATCAGTTGAAGCGTGATGCCGGAGCTCATATCCATCTGCATAAAGCCGATAAATCCGATATGGGTACTTTCCTGACTCCTTCTCTACGTGAGTTAACTCATACAGCGCCTTATATGCATAATGGTATGGTTGAGTCCTTAGAAGATGTCGTTGCTTACTATAATGATGGCGGTGGTCAGGATTCTAATAAAGACAGCCGTATGAAGAAACTGGGCCTGAGTGATTCTGAACAGAAAGACTTGGTTGCGTTTTTGAAGTCATTATCAGGGGATAAATTGACTGGCGACAAATACGTCTGGTCTGAAGAATATCCTGCAGAATATGAAGTGATTGAAAACTGGCGTGAAGTCAAAAACTAGCGTCCGGGAGAATTAACATATGAAAACATTGATTAAAGCTGGCGTTCTTCTTACCGGTGCAGTTTCAATTGCTGTACTATCAGGTTGTGAAAGCGCAAGTGCGACAAAAAATGAAGGATTCAAAGGTACTTTAAATGCAGTTTCTCAAACTGCTGTTGCTGCCAATGCTTCTTCTACAGGTTTTGCACCATTGGCTGTAATTCCTGCTAATCCACCCATTCCAGCTGATAACAAGCAAAGTGATGCTAAAGTTGAACTGGGTAAATTATTATTCTTTGATCCAAGACTGGGTGGAGATGCCTCTATCTCTTGTGCCAGCTGTCATGATCCTTCACAGGGCTGGGCATGGGCTGAAGATTTCTCACGTGGTTATCCTGGAACAGTCCACTGGCGTAATAGTCAGTCAATTATGAACTCTGGTTATTACCCTGGTTCTTTCTGGGCAAACTCAGTGACATCCTTAGAAGCACAGGCTCCATCTGCTGCGAAAGGTGGTGTTGCGGGTAATGGTGAAAATGACATCATGGAAGCTCGTTTAGCGCTGATACCAGAATACCGTAAGCGTTTTAATGAAGTTTTTGGTGATGATTTCCCAAGAATTAAAAATGCATGGCGTGCTATTGCTGCCTTTGAGCGTACTATTAACCAGACAGATACACCGATTGACCGTTATCTGGCCGGTGATAAAAAAGCACTGAGTGATGAGCAAATACGTGGTAAAGCAGTCTTTGAAGGTAAGGGCGGTTGTATCCAGTGTCATAATGGTGCCTTAGCATCTGATATGGAAATGTACAACATCGGTGTTCCACCTGCAAAACGTTGGGAAGAAGATGGTCTGGCACAGATTACTTTCCGTTTCGAACTGTATGCAAAGGGTTCAAACGAAGAGTTATATCGTACCGCTAAAGCCGATCCAGGTGCTTACTTCCGTGGTAAGAACAAATGGGATTTAGGTAAGTTCCGTACACCATCACTACGCTACACCATGTATACTGCACCTTATATGCACAATGGCGCATTCTATACATTGGACGAAGTGGTTGATTTCTACAACAAAGGCGGCTTTGATGAAGATAATCGTACTACGGGCTGGCCAAAAACCAAGTCTAAGTTAATTAAACCTCTTGGCTTAAGTGATGATGAAAAAGCTGACTTAATTGCATTTATTGAGTCTTTCTCAGGTGACGAAATCTTAATGGATAAGCCTGAATTGCCAGAATATGCACCTATGTTTACTTTAGAAGAACTTAAGGAGGCAAAGAAATGAGTGAAATAACTAATGTAGGTAAAGAGCCTACTAAAGATGAGTCAGCAGAAGCGCACGGTAAGTGCATGCTGAATCGCCGTAAGTTCTTAATGTACAGCGGTGGTACAGCAGCAGCTGCAAGTACTGTTTCAATTACATTGTTTGCCGGCACAGCACAAGCTGAAAC
>WTAX01000426.1 GCA_013139395.1 Gammaproteobacteria bacterium
AGCCAATAGTTGTTCTATTAAATGAAAATGATAGGAAAATATGGCCAAAATCAGCTTTTCCGCAGTAGGCTTTCTATTCTCGGACAGACTCCTGGAGCCAGTATGGAGTAGACGTTCATGAATAAAGAACATCTAGTAAAACTAGGGCGCATAACTGATAACATTGAAGAAACATCCATTGCTATCTGCATGGGTTTAATGACACTGATCACCTTTGCTAATGTCATCGCTCGTTACATATTTAATAGTAATATCTTGTGGGCTTTAGAATTAAGCGTATTTCTTTTTGCCTGGCTGGTACTCATGGGAGCTTCATATGCTGTTAAACATCACGTCCATATTGGTGTTGATGTTGTCATTAATGCAGTCTCTCCAAACAAACGAAAAATTCTGGCACTCATTGCTATAACAGCTTGTCTGGCTTATTCAATTTTATTATTAATAGGTTCCTGGAACTATTGGTATCCATTTATTACAGAACGAGCATGGCTTGAAACAGATGATATTCCTATGCCTCAAGCATTAATGTTTTTGGCTGACTGGTTTAATGAGGGCGAAGCTTATGAAAAGATGCCGCGTTTTATACCCTATCTTGCATTACCTCTTGGTATGGCACTGTTTACTTTGCGTTTTTTTCAACTGGGCTGGCATGTCATAAACGGTAAGGTGGACAAGATAATATCATGTCATGAAGTTGAAGATGAACTGGAAGAAATGGAAGAATCAATGGATTATAAAACCAGTTTAACGCGCTCAAAAGATAAGAAGGAAGACTGATAATGGCTATTTTAATTCTTTTTCTTATGGTGATTGCTTTTATGCTCATTGGTGTGCCAATTGCAGTTTCTCTGGGGCTATCCAGTATTATATTTCTTATGATGCATTCAGATTCTTCATTGGCATCGGTAGCTCAAACAATGTTTTCTGCATTTGAAGGCCATTATACCTTACTGGCCATCCCATTTTTTATTCTGGCATCTGTGTTTATGTCAACCGGGGGAGTAGCTCATCGAATTATCAATTTTGCAATAGCTGTAGTGGGTTCTTTTCGTGGCGGCCTGGCGATGGCGTCAGTTTTTGCCTGTATGATGTTTGCTGCCTTATCGGGTTCATCACCTGCAACAGTAGTGGCTATTGGCAGTATTGCTATAGCCGGTATGATACAAGTGGGTTATAGCAAAGAGTTTGCTGCCGGTGTGATCTGTAATGCCGGTACCCTGGGTATTTTAATACCACCATCAATTGTCATGGTCGTGTATGCAGCGGCTACGGATGTCTCTGTGGGTAGAATGTTTTTAGCGGGAGTTGTTCCCGGATTAATGGCAGGCGGCATGTTGATGCTGGGTATTTATGCGGTCGCTTGTTATAAGGGGCTGCCCGCACAACCCTGGGCTGGCTGGTCTAATGTATTAAGTGCTTCAAAAGATGCAAGCTGGGGCTTATTGTTAATTGTCATCATTCTGGGGGGCATTTATGGCGGTATTTTTACACCAACTGAAGCCGCCGCCGTGGCAGCAGTTTATGCTTTTTTGATCGCCAATTTTATTTATCGTGATATGGGCCCATTTAAAGAAAAAGGGGCTGGCGGCATAATGATTCTATGGCGAGCTTTATCAGTATTCTGGCATAAGGATACCAAACATAGCCTGTTTGAAGCTGGAAAACTGACTATCATGCTGTTATTTATCATTGCCAATGCACTGATCCTTAAACATGTATTAACCGAAGAACGTATTCCCCAAATGTTAACAGAAGTCATGTTAAACGCAGGTTTTGGGCCAATTATGTTTCTCATCGTAGTCAATATTTTATTACTCATCGGCGGCCAGTTTATGGAGCCGTCCGGTTTGCTGATTATTGTCGCACCACTGGTATTTCCTATTGCTATGGAATTAGGAATCGATCCCATTCATCTCGGCATTATTATGGTCGTTAATATGGAAATCGGTATGATTACGCCACCGGTAGGTCTTAATCTTTTTGTGACAGCAGGTGTTGCAAGAATGCCAATGCATAGTGTGGTAAAAGCTGCAGCACCATGGTTGGCCATATTGTTTGTCTTTTTGATTATTGTGACTTATGTACCTGTTGTTTCTACCTGGTTGCCCACTTTGATGATGGGGCCTGAGGTCATCACAAAGTAAATTTTTATGTAAACGTATCTGTAGGGTGAAATGATGAATGCAACAATTAAAACGATACTTTATGCAACTGATATGGGGGATCATATGCGCCCGGTGTTTCGCTTTGCAATTGAGATGGCCAGGAAACACGAAGCTAAAATTATTATGTTACATGTTATTGAGCCGCTTAGCTCAGGTGTTTTGGCCACTATTGATGTGTATATGCCAAAATTTAATGCCCAGGAAGTACTTCGCGATGGAATGAAGAAAACTCTGGTAAAAATGCAGCAGCGTTTAAATAATTTTTGTGAAGATGAAAAAATAAAGGAGCCATTTGACTGCGAAGTTATTTCCAGGGTAAAAGTAGTCAGTGGACATTCTGCAGAATCAATCGTTCATCAAGCAGAGAAATTAGCAGCCGATCTTATTGTTGTAGGCGCACATACCAATCCATCTATTAGTTCTAAATTTTTAGGATCAACCGCTCGCAAAGTAACACTACTGTCTAAAATACCTGTACTTGTGGTGCCTGTGAATGAATAAGGATAGAGAAAAAATAAACGGTCAGAATAATTTATATTTTGTTTGTTCTATCTATCGATTACCGATGTTATGTTGAATTCATAATATTCAGTATTAAATTAACAAATATCAACTATACTCAAACTAGTACCGATAAATATTAGTTTTATACCTTAGGTTTTTATTATGTTTACTCCAAAATTACGCATACCAGAACAAAAAATTATTTCTGATAGTTACCAAGGGATTATACCGGATGAAATTTCAATTCAAAACTGGCTGAATAAGCGTGATCATACGGATCAAAATGAATTTCTAAATACTCTGATCACCATTAATCGTATTCAGTGTAAGCCTGCTGTTCGAATGTCTATTATGAGTATTTTAGATGTTGAGATTCAAAAAGAGTTACATAATTTATTAAAGAAAACAAATGAGACAGCTTTTCCAATTAGTGAAGAATATCAGTGTTTAATAGATACCTTGCAGCATTTATTGTTAGAAAGCTCTGTTGCCTATCAAATTATTATTCATGATATCTCTTTAAATGAAGATTATATCAATCAATATATAGGCAGTATGATCCCTGAAGCATTGTTTATGGCACTTTTCTATTTGTCTCGCCTTTTGGTTGAACGCTTTCAGTTTTATTTTTCAGAGCCTACTTATATTTGGCAGGAACTTAATCAGCTTTACTTATTAGCGGAAAGAATTGGTGCCCAGGATGATGTGATACGAAAGCATACTTCTATTAAAAAAGCCTATTTACAAATTGCTATTTTAAAGATTTTAAATCCCTATCGATTAATGCGTCTGGAAGCACGTAAGATTTATCTTTTGATGGAGGATTGGGTTGACCATTGTGAAATTATAACTTATTCACAGCAAAAGCCTGATGATAACTTTGTTGTTAATCTACTGTCAGATAACTCTCCTCATTATTTTACAGAAAAACTAGACGCTAAAGAATCTCATACAGAGCAATTTGAAGGCCGTATTGTCACTATGAATGAACTGAGGATTTTTTTAGATATGCAATTGCTTGAAATTGATGAACAAAAACATAAGCATGTGTTTTCTTATCAGTCACGAATGCATAATGAAATGCTGCAGCGTATTGATAATGAAATGAGTTTTCATGAAGAGCGTTCTGAAGAACGGATTATATCTGGCAATCAAATTAAATTGGTTTCGGGGCTAAGAGCGTGCCATCACTTTATTAGTGGTAGAAAAGCGTTTAAACCTCAAGAAGAAATAGATGAGCAATTAGAAAAAAAACTTGAAGCTGAAATAAATAAAGATGACTCGGACATAAATTTAATTACAATGCTTGAGGAAGCAAAATTATTAGATAGAAAAAATCCTATGGGTGAGTTACAAAGTGTGAATCCCTTTTTGGATGAAGAAGAAGTTGTTGGCGATGAATGGGAACATATTTATGCAAATTCAGTGATTAATGCAAACCTGGAGGTTAGTCATAAACAGCTTAAGCGTAGTTTAAATGAAGAAGATTGGAAGCAAAAAAACGAAAGTAATCATGGCATGTTACTGGTGAGTAAAAATGATATTGAAATGCCTATTGCGGTTGGAATGTTAGTCGCGTATCGACTCAAGGTTGAAAAAGTATATTGTCTGGCAATTGTAAAATGGCTCCGGGTAAATCCTCATAAAGGAATCGCCATAGGTATACGTTTAATCTCCGTTCAATCCAGGGCAATAGCCTTAAAAGGTGAAATGGGAGCCGGTGCAGGAGGTCTGTTTCAACGAGCTTTTTTGATTGCAGAGAAAGATCCTGAAGGCAAAGAGCAACGGAGTTTAATTGTGCCATCGGGTGTTTATGATAAAGACAGTATGCTTAAAGTCTGGCACAAAGAAAAGTTGAGTTATGTAAAAATTACTCAAATTTTACTGGCAACAGATTCATTTGAGCGGGTGGCCTATAAGGTGGTGGCTAATAAGTAAGAAGATATAAACATCAAATAAATGAGCAGTGTTTGTTTGGATTAGCCCGGTGAATAAGTTAAATGCCGGGCTAATCACTTGTACAGGATGGGGTTTAGTTCCCTTCTTCTCGTTCTATGGCATCAAGCTCAGCTTCCATTTCTGCATCAGTCATTGCCTGGTAACGAGGTTCATCTGGCTCTGAAGTGTCATTACTATCTTTTGAACTGGTGCTATTTCTTGATTTTTTGTCGGGGTCATCATTATTTTCAGCTTCTTCTCTGGCTTTTCTTTTACCAATAATTCGTGAGAAGACGATGCCTAATTCAAATAACAGCCATACAGGAATAGCCAGTAAGGTCTGTGAAATGATATCAGGAGGGGTAAGCAGCATACCAATGACAAATGAGCCGACAATAACATAGGGGCGTTTTTGCGCTAACTTATCAGCGTTAGTCACGCCGGTGAGAGTCAGTACGATGGTAAAAACAGGGACTTCAAAGGCGATACCAAAGGCAAAAAACATTTTAAGAATGAAATCCAGATATTGGCTGATATCGGTCATCATT
The DNA here is from genome assembly GCA_013139395.1 of Gammaproteobacteria bacterium. Lineage (GTDB taxonomy): Bacteria > Pseudomonadota > Gammaproteobacteria > GRL18 > GRL18 > GRL18. The sequence continues at coordinate 5,156 of WTAX01000426.1, forward strand.
GCTACGCCTTCTGGTGTTGTTGCCGTAAAAAATGCAAACATCAGCGGGAAGACAATATAAAATGAGAAGAGGATACCGCTATAGAATAAAACCACGCTGGATGCAATTAACGGCATAGCCAGACGTTTTTCGTGATTATATAAACCCGGTGCAACAAAAGACCAGAATTGATAAAAAATATACGGGATAGCAATAAAAATTGAGGCAACAAGGCTTAATTTAAAGGGTGTTAAAAAGGGGGCTGCAACACCGGTAGCAATCATTGTACTGCCGTCAGGTAGTTTAGCTAATAGCGGCTCAGAGACAAGGTGATAGAGATCGTTGGCAAAAAAGAACAGTACCAGAAAAATAGCTATAACGACCACAACGATACGTAAAACACGATCACGCAGCTCAATTAAATGAGCCATAAAGGGTTGTTCTTTCTCCATCTGTTCAGTGCCGTCTTGCAGATCCGGGTTGTCGTTAATCGTACTCATGATTTTTCTGTACCGGCTGGCGCTGACTCAGCTGAGTCACTGTTATTGGACTCATTTGTTGCCGATGCCTTTTTTTCTGTCGATTTTTGCTCAGATTCTTCAATATCAAGAATATCATCCATGCTGACGTTACCACGAAGAGACTCTGTTTCAGATGTGATGGAGGCATTCATTGCGCTGGCGGCATTTTTATATTCATCAGCCAGTTTTTGTTGATCAGCTAAAATGCGCTTGAGATCTTCATCTTTAAGTTCTTTGCTAATATCATCTTTGATATTGGCCACAAAACGATTAGCACGACCAACGTACTTACCCACTGTTCGTGCAACAGCAGGTAAACGCTCAGGGCCAATGACCAATAGCGCAACGATTCCAATAATGGAGAGTTCCCAAAAGCCTATATCGAACATATGAACTAAAGCTGCCTTATGTTTATTAAATAAGTGTTATTAAATAAGTGTTATTAGATAAGTGTTATTAGATAAGAGTCAAAAGATGTTAAAACAACTAATAACTTTTATGCTGATTAAACTTAAACCTGATCTTTAGTTTTATGTTCGACTGTACCTTCAATAGTCGTACCTGCTTCTTTATTATCTAACTGCTCTTTTTTTTCAGTGTTCTCAGTGTTCTCAGTGTCTGTAGTTTTGCTGGCATTTTCTTCGTCTTTCATTGCTGTTTTGAAGTTTTTAATAGCACCGCCTAGATCACCACCGATATTGCGTAATTTTTTTGCACCAAACAGAACAAGTACAATTGCCAGGATGATTATTAATTCAGTAACGCCAAATCCCATTGGATTCTCCTATAACTATAATGTGAAAATTGTATAAAGTTTAAAAGCCGGGTAGATTTTTTCCACCAAGCAAATGAATATGAAGGTGAAATATTATCTGACCACTACCTTTTCCGGTATTAATAATAGTACGAAAGCCACCTGTTAATCCTTGATCGTTGGCAAGCCCGGGTAATTTTAACATCATATAGCCCATAAGATCATTGTGTGATTGATCTAATTTTGCCAAACTCTCGATATGCAGCTTTGGGACCATCAGCAAATGTACATCGGCTTTTGGATAGATGTCTTTGAAAACCAGTATCTTATCATCTTCATAGACGATATCTGCAGGTATCTCACCAGCAATTATTTTGCAAAAAAGGCAGTCACTCATCTTTATTGACCATTGTGTTATTTAATTGTTTTACTTTTTACGGTTTGCTTTTTCTTCAATGCCTGACAGGCCAAAACGGCGTGACAGCTCATTGAGCACATCATCAGGGCCGAGGCCATGATGGGATAACATCACCAGACTATGAAACCATAAATCAGCGGTTTCGTAAATAATTTCTTCTTTATTGCCGCCCTTGGAAGCAATAATGGTTTCCGTAGCTTCTTCACCCACTTTTTTTAAGATAGCATCCAGACCCTTGTAGTGCAGTTTTGCCACATAAGA
>WTAX01000078.1 GCA_013139395.1 Gammaproteobacteria bacterium
GATAATCACATTTTGCTGGCTCTGTAAATATTTGGAAATATAAATACCACAAGCCTGACATTCATCACCCTCAATTTGCTCTGAACCACATTTAGGACAGCGAGGCTTATTTGCTTCAATGGCATTGGTATTAGTTGCAGCATTAGTATTAGTTGCAGCATCTCCATTAATGACTTCATCACCCATTGGCGCTAATGACAGTCCGTTAGCGACTTCTGGTTCCACGATGATTTCATCCAGTCGAATAATCATGCCGCAACTCTCAAAAGCAGCACGATATTGCGCTGCTTTTTTTTCACCCTGATCTTTTTTTACAACAACATCAGAGCTTGAATTAACAATTTGTTGAGCTTTTTGTTCACTAATACCGAATTTACTGCAAAATTTTGAGATAAAGTCTTCTGCGCTGATACCTTCATGCAATCCCGTATAGACCACATTAAATTTATTGTCCAATTGTTCCCTCTCCCTGTTTTTTTATTTAATTAATCCACTTTCTTTCATATCTTTAACCACCAGTTTAACCAGTTCTTTAACTAATTTTTCACCTGAAGACACATTGACACTTTTTGATTTTCCTGCCCAGACCAGTTTTTTATCTGCCACTGAAAATACTCGTGTTTCAAGCTGTACAATGGTATCAGTTACTGTGTATCCGGGACGATACACCGCTTCATACCTCGAACCATAATATCCGCCATAACCATAGCCATAACGTCCATACCCCATACCCATTCTAGGTACATAGTCAACTCGGGGAGGCACTTCCCGTTGTTTTTCTATAGTGCCTTTATAACTGGTAATTAAGACTGAATCAGCACCCATTTTTTTCACTACAGCTAAAATATCTTCTTTGCTGTCATAATCTTCTGCTTCCGGCATCAAGGTATAGCCGGCAATAGCCTGTTTATTTTTGGCATTCACTTCTTTAACAAAAGTCGCTTCAAACGAACGGCGCTGTATATCATCTTTAAAGACGCCAAGCACTAATATTTTGTTCAGCATGGGCCCTGAATATTGTTCATCATTCCAGCGTTCATAAAGTGTTGTTTGTGAAGAACAAGCCGAAAGCCCTAAGAATAGAGTAAAGATAACACCACTCAATAAAAAATAAATGATTTTTCTTATGCTCATTTTGTACTCCCTAATCTTGATTTTAAAATTTTTATCACTGATACTTAAGTTACTACCCTATTCGATACCTTAACAACAAAAAAGAAGAATATAAAAGCAAGCCTATGAATGAAGTAGAAAAACATAAAATACGTGAAAAGCTTGAAGTCTTGAAACTGGAACATCGAGATTTAGACGATGCCGCGCACCATATGCCCAAAACCATCCACACTCAGATGCATATTTCTCGTTTAAAAAAGCGTAAATTACTTTTAAAAGATGAAATAATAAAGCTTGAGAATCTATTAATTCCTGATATTCTTGCTTAACTTTACTTAGTTGAGTATACCCAGATACTTCATTTTACATAATTTATGTGTAGGGGCGAATTTATTCGCCTATGGTGCTTGTGTTGCCGGTCAGGCGAATGAATTCGCCCCTACAAAAGCTGAAGGCTCTTTATTATTCAGCTGAAGACTCTCGCTTATCTCTTCTTTCTACATTCATTAGATTGTGTCTCACATGTTCGGCAAAACCAATGCCCGCTTCGGAATAAAAATTATATACAGCTGCTGCACCCGCCTCTTTTAAAAGGCTAATTTCACTATCATACAAGGCAATGGCTGAAATCTGTCCCTGGAAGCCTTTTTCTTTTAACTGCTTCACACTAAAAAGGTTCTTTTCAAAATCAGGAAGATTTAAAAAGACCATGGAGACATTCGTTAAATTAATTTTCCCCCAAAAATCTTTATCCATAACATCAGCATAGGCCACATTGCGTTTATTGGCTTTATGCTCAGTAAACACTCCGGTATCAAAATCAATGCCTTTTACCTTACCAGGGAAGTGATAATTGAGATCACTATAAACACCAGAACCAATTCGTCCCATGCCAAAAACGAGAATGCTGGCACCAGATATATCAACCGGTAATTCATCTTTGAGTCTTGTTGCCGCTTGCAGATGTCTGATTTTACTTGAATAACGAGCATATAAATCATGAGCAGCCGCATTGACAGGCGACGCAATAACAAAGGTCATTGCCAGAGCAATAGCAATAGTAATCAACCATTCATTACTCATCCAGCCATTACTTACTCCAATGGCACCCACTATCAGACCAAACTCTGAATAGTTTGCCAGGCTTAATGATGAGAGAAAAGCCGTCCTTGCTCTTAAGTGTGTCTTAATTAATAACCAGAAAAACAGGATTACTTTGGCAAGCATAAATATTGATAAAACACCTGCCATAATTACGTTATCAATGGTTGGATCACCAGAGAGCCCTATATTGACAAAAAAGCCTACCAGAAAAAGATCTTTGAAGTTATAGAGTGTTTTAGAGACTTCAGACGCTTTGCTATGTGAGGCTAATAAAACACCAAAAATCAAGGCGCCCAGATCCGCTTTCATACCAACTATTTCAAATAACGCAGCTCCGCCAACCGCTAAAAGCAAGCTATATAATACTAACAATTCACCATGCTTAACCTCATCCATAAGCTTATAAAGCACAGGACGAATTAAAGGCAAACCGAGCAAAGCCAAGGCCCACATAGACGGTACTTTACCGGTTGATGCCGTTAAGAATATTACTGCAAAGATGTCCTGAACAATTAAAATACCTATTGCTATTTGCGCATAAAGCGCACCCATTTCATTCTTGCCTTCAAGCACTTTTACGGCAAACACGGTACTGGAAAAACTGAGAGAAAAAGCAATCAGTATAGCCGTCCACAAATCAATATCAGCAAAACTGGACAGACCAGTGAAACTTAGCGCAAAAAATAATCCGGCATAAACAATTATTGTAATTAACATATGGGCTGAAGCAACACCCCAAATCTGAACGCGCAACAGGCTTTTTACATCTAATTTTAAGCCTATGGTAAAAAGCATGAGGGTCACGCCCAAATCAGCAATTTCTCGAAGTGCATGGGTACTTTCATGGCCATAGGCGTTTAAAATAAAACCTACACCTAAAAAGCCCACCATTGGCGGCAAACCAATTTTATAAGCCAATAAGCCCAAAAAGAAGGTGGCAATCAGCCACCCTGTTTCTGCCAGAGAAATAACTAACCAACTTAAATCCATAAAACTATTCATCCTTAATATATAAATCACAAAACTATTAAAAACTAATTTATCATATAGAACTCAATTATTCAGCAAAGACCTCATCTCCTCAGCCATAAAAAAGTGAATACGATAATTTGAGCTTGTCTATGGGATAACTGACAGTGAATTAAGTATTTTTACTCAATGCGGCAGGAAGAACCACTTTAGCAATACTCCTTGCATGAGAATAAATTCTATAGAGTTTTTCCATTAATGACATTTCCATACGTGCTCTTTGCAGATAGTTTGCTTCTTCGCTGCCCAGATTACTTGATTTTCTGGTTACGATTTTATCTTGATACGATTTTATATCTGCTCTTCTATTGATCACTTTTTCAGCAGCTTGTTGATCTTCTTCACTGATAGCTTTGACTGCATCATGCACAGAATGACAGACATCCTGATAAAAATTCTGAAATAACTCACGGGTAATTTTACTGGGTTTTTGCTCACCCTCTATATAATAAATCGCTATTTCAGACAACTCATTTTTAATGACATCAGCAAGTTCTTCCAGATTGATGGTAGCGGTCATAATTGCCTGCAGATCAATGCTTTCTTTATCTGTTAACTCTTCTTGTCGCAATAGACGAAGATATTTAAGAATTGATTCTTCCAGAATATTAATTTTATTATCCATTAAGATAATTTTATCAATTTGTTTGCGATCTTTATCAATAATTGCCGGTTGAACGGAATGCAGCATGGTGTTGACCAAACCGCCCATGTGACCTAGCTCCATTCGAACCTGCTCGAGAGCCAGAGACGGTGTATCAATGGCATCAGTAATGATATATTTTGTTTCAATAATCACCCCTTTTTTCTTAGCAGGCGTTGGTGCCAGACGGGTTGCAATTTTTGCAAACCAGCCGGTAAAGCCCAAAAATATAATAGTATTAATGACATTGAATAAAGTATTCGCATTGGCAATTTGTCGAGGTACATCAGAAACTTGTGCTTGTCCGGCAACATCGGCAGTAACAGGTGAAATTGAAACGGCAAACTCAGCTAATTGTGGTATAAATAGAATCCACAATAAGACACCCATCACATTGAATAAAACATGTACTATGGCTGCACGAACTGCTTCGACAGGCTTACCCAATGCCGCAAACATAACAGTCACACAAGTCCCTATATTGGCACCTAATGCGAGCGCAATTCCGGCAGGCAGACTTAATAATCCCTCGCTAGCCATAGCAATGGCAATACCAATAGTCGCCGCTGATGATTGCACCAGACCGGTAAACAGTGCACCGGCAAGGACACCAATAATGGGGTTTTCCATTGATTTTAAAAATTCAATAAAGGGGTCAAAGGTTCGCAGAGGCGTCATTGCATCACTCATAAGCCCCATGCCGAAGAACACCAGACCTAAACCCATAAGCATCATGCCATAGTATTTAACTTTTTCATGCTTTGCAGTAAAAGTCATAAAGAAGCCAATGGCAATCGGTAATAAGGCGTATGCAGAAAGATTAAAAGCCAGTAATTGAGCTGTCACTGTACTGCCAATATTGGCACCCATTATGACACCCACTGATTGACTCAGACTCATAACACCCGCAGTAATAAAACTCACAACAAGCACTGTCGTAACAGAAGATGAATTTAACACCCCCGTCACAAATGCACCGGTGACGGCTCCCATAAAACGATTGGTGGTTAGTTTTGACAATAATATTTTTAATGCTTCTCCCGCAGCCTTTTTTAAGCCATCAGAAAGCATATCCAGACCGGCAAGAAAAAGTGCCAGTCCGCCAAATAAGCCCATTCCTAACTGGAACCAGTCAATCGTTGTTTCATCTAATGAAGCACTTGCCACTGGTACACCGGCAGATGAAGTGACTGCCCAGGCAAAAAATAATAAAGAAAGGAAGATTAAGCCGGTATATTTATAACTTTGCGTTGTTTTAAATAGGAAATTCATATTTATAACCTTTTTTTGATCAAGTATATGTCAAATTAAAAAAATAGTAATTCATAACACTTTAATTCATTGATATTAAAGTGTATTCAAAGTAACTATCCAGAAAATAAAAGGTTTATAATCTGCTATTAACTAAAGCTACCTTCCTCAATTTAAGGGATGCGTGGTTTGCTTAAGACTCTATACTTCAACTTATTAAAAAACGTCTTTATCACACTTCTTCGCGATATTTCACTTTGAAAAAGATTGAATACAAAACTGGCACAACAATCAGTGTTAATATGGAAGCAAATGCCAGTCCTGACATAATGATAATGGACATATTAACAAAAAAGACATCTGAAAGCAGCGGAATCATTCCTAAAATGGTAGTTGCTGCTGCCATCATAACGGGTCTCATACGACTGACCGCTGAATCCAGAATGGCTTTAAAGGATTCAATGCCTTCCTCAATCTGCTGATCGATTTCTTCAATCAAAACAATAGCATTTTTAATCAACAGACCAATCAGGCTTAATGCACCTAATAAACCCATAAAATCAAAGGCCCCATCAAGGGCCAAAAGCCCGGCAGTAATGCCAATTGCAGCCAAGGGTACAGTTAACCAGATTATTGCAGGTTGTCTCACTTTGCCAAACAGCAGTATGGTAGTCAGTATCATTAATAAAAAACCACCAGGCAAAGCAGATGCTAATGAGTTCTGAGCAAGTGTTGCATCTTCATACTCACCACCCCAGACCAGCTGATAACCGGGGGGTAATTCCATCGCCTCTATTTGAGGACGCAGGTGTTCAAATAATGCCGTGGAGTCAACACCTGTTTCAGGATTACACGAGGCGATAATCGTCTGTCTGCGATCTCGTCCCCTGATAACTGTATTTTCCCAGATCGTTTCAAAACGTTTGACGACTTGAGCAATAGGCACTGATTTTTGTAATACCGGACTCCATACCTGAATATCCTGAATATTACTGATATCTTCACGTTCTTCATCGGTGGCCCTGCTGAAGATCGGTAATAGACGAATACCATCCCGATAAAGACCAACCTGTGTGCCGTCAAAGGCATACTTTAATGCTTTGGATAAATCTTCATAGTTAATCCCTAACTGTCGTCCTACCTGTTCATTAAAAATAGGTTTAACTAATTTTACGGGTTGGCGCCAATCATCCCGGATTTCTTTTGTACCGGCATTGTTACGGAAAATTTCTTTAGCCTGCTCAGATAATTGTCTTAATATTGCACCATCCGGGCCACTGATGCGCGCCTCAATTTTACTGTCTCGTCCTGGGCCGATACGCAAGGGTTTAATAATCGGCTCTATATTAGGAAAATTTTTCATATAAGCATCGGCTTTTTCCCAAATATCAGCAATCTGTTCACGGGTTTCAGTCTGCACAATAATTTGTGCATAAGCAGGACTGCGTTCCTTGGGCTCATAAACCAGTGAAAAACGTTGATCACCACCGCCAATAAGCTCAGTTGTTTTGGTGACTCCCGGCAGACTACGAATGTAGTCACTGATTTTCAGGGTATCATCGCGTGTTTTATGAATGTCGGTGCCTTCAACTTCCCACACTTCAACAAAAAACATGGGGGTATTTGAATCCGGGAAGAAACCGCCACGCACAAAACCAAAGCCATATAGGGCAATTGCGAATAAAGCAACGATAATGGCCATAGTCAAACCACGGAAATGCAGTGCTTTCTTTAAAAATCCCCGATATAGCATAAAAACAAAACCTGAATAGGCATCCTGACTGTCCTGTGATGCACCGTCTCCTGAAGAACCCTTTTTAGGTTTAATGAAGAGTGCACAGAATAAGGGTGTGGTACTCACTGCAGTGACCCAGCTGAGCAATAAGGAAATCAGGATCACATAAAACAGAGTACGACTGAATTCACCGGTGGCATCTTGTGACAGGCCAATAGCAGAAAAAGCCAGAATACCGATAATCGTCCCACCCAGCAAAGCAACGGAATTTTTCCCAACCACTTCTTTGGCTGCTTTTGCCGCATTCATGCCTGACTGAATTCGAATCATCATGCCTTCTGCAATAACAATGGCATTATCCACCAGCATACCCAAAGCAATAATTAAAGCACCTAGAGAAATTCGCTGCAGATCAATGCCATACATTTCCATTATCATTACAGTGCCGGCAACGGTGATGAGCAGTACTGCTCCAATAATTAAGCCTGCAGTTACCCCCATAAACAAGAGCAGTACGATAATAACAATAACTATGGCTGCAGCCACATTAATCATAAAGCCAGACACAGAATTTTCAACTTCTGCTGGCTGATTGTAGATCACATCAAGCTTCATACCCAGTGGTATTAATGTAGCAATTTCATGCATTCTTTTTGCAAGGCGCTCACCAACAGCCACCACATTCACACCAGACTGCATCGATATACCCAGGGTTAAAGCCGGTTTGCCTTCATAATAAATTAACAAATCAGGCACTTCTTTATATTCACGCCGGATTTGGGCAATATCTTTCAAGTAAATCAACGTTCTTTCAGATGAGCTGATTAACACATCTCCAATCAGACTCACTGATTCAAATTCGCCTGTTGGCTGAATGCGCAGATATTCATCACCAACCAGCACCTTACCTGCATCTGTAACGACATTTTGCGACTGCAGGATCTGACCTATCTGTTCCAATGATAGGCCTAATTCACCCAGACGCTGGCGAGAGATATCCAGGTAGACTACTTCTGACTGAGCACCACCGATGACAATTTTCCTCACACCATCTACCAGCACCATTTCCTTTTTAAGAAAATCTGCAGCATCTTTTAAGTCACGATAGCTGTAGCCGTCACCAGATAAGGCCACGTAAACACCATAAACATCGGCAAAACTATCAACGATAACCGGTTCTTTAGCACCCGGAGGTAATTTATACAGCATATCTGCTATTTTTCTACGCACCTCATCATAGATATCAGGAAAATCATCTTTATTGTATTTATCCTGGAAAGTGATGCTAATATCTGACATACCAGGGCGTGAAATGGACATTTTAATCCATTTTACCTGCGGCATTAATTGAATCGCTTCCTCAATATGATAGGTCACCTCATCATAAACCTGCTGAGCTGTGGCTCCAGGATATTGAGTAATAATTTTTACATCTTTAATGGTAAATTCAGGGTCTTCCAACTTACCCATGTTCATAAAACCGCTATATCCACCCGCTAGAAAAACGATTACCAGCAGCCAGGATACCACCGGATTTTTTACCGAATATTCTCCGATATTCATAGTTTCTTATCCCTTTGATGATGTGTTTGCTGGAGTATTCTGGTCACTACTTTTGTTCATAATGGGCTGTTCATGTTTTATATTGTCTTCAGCCTGCTCTGCTTCTTTCATAAGAGTAACTTTAAGCCCTTTGTGTAAAAATGGCACGCCAGCAATCACTACACGTTGTCCGGCTTCGATACCCTCTTTCACCTGAATACGATTACCTTGCATCGTTCCCACTTTTACTGATACAGGTGCCACCTGCATTGTTTTTTCATCAACAAGCCACACAGTACCTTGCAAAGCGACATCGGCCTCCACGGCACTGACTGGCAGATAAAAGACATTTTCATGATCAATGAATTTAGTTAAATCAATTTTAACCATCGCAGTCATACCCGGCAAAACAATAACTCCCTCTGGTTTCGGCATGGTATAAGTCACAGAAAATGTTTGTGTACTGGCATCAGCTTTAGTGGACATTTCCTTAAATGAAAGCGAGAACTCCTTACCTTGCTGAGATTGAAACATGGCGACAACCGGTATTTGATGTTTCATTTTTGACTGCTCAATATCATCAACATTCTCAATTCTTTGCAGGCGTAAAATGAGGTTTTCAGGAAGATCAAATTTAACCTCCAGAATATCATTATCATTCAGTGTGATGATCTCCTGCTTGGCCTGAATTTCTTCAAAACTCTGAATATGACGTCTGGCCACTGTGCCGTTAAAAGGGGCTTTCAATTCAGTATAAGCAAGTTGTTGTTTGGCCAGATTTAATTCTGCCTTAGCACTGAGGAAATTAGCTTCCAGCTTGTCAAAATCCATTTTGGAAATATGACCGTCTTTAACCAGTTTTTTACCTCGGTTGTAATCATTAGATGCTCGGGTAAATAATGCCTGTTTGTCATTGACTGTAATTTGAAAATCCGTCGGATCCAGTTTAGCAATGACATCCCCCTCGGCCACCAGATCTCCTTCCTTAACCAGTAACTCCTGCACTTTACCTGAAACACGAAAAGCAAGTTCTGCTTTCCTATTGGCATCTATACGCCCTGGAAAGTTTCTAACACCACCCGCATCCGGGGCTTTGACAACGATTGTTTTAACCGGTCTGATTTCTTCAGTTTGTACAACTTCCTGTTTTTTACTACAACCTGTTGAAAATAAAAAGAGTATTATTAGCGATAGGCCAAGCAAGTTAAATAGTTTCATTATTGTTCCAATTAATAAAAATATGGTCATTAGTGACTGCATTTAAATAGTATTATAGTTGAATTACACAAAAAAACATTATTTAGAAATACACGCTTCTAAGTTATAATAATTTTAGAAAAGGGGAAAAAAATGAAAGCCAGATATATCCCAATTTTGCTCTTTCTTTTATGCTCAAATAGTTTCGCAGAAGAAAATACATTATTAAATCAGTTATCAGAAACAAAC
>WTAX01000354.1 GCA_013139395.1 Gammaproteobacteria bacterium
GACTAACGTTTTTGCAACAATTTCAGAGTTCTTGTCTTTAACAATATTCTGGATGATGGAGCCATCGATTTTTAAGTAATCAACGTTAAGGTGAATCAGGTGTGTAAAGTTTGAATATCCAGTACCAAAATCATCAATAGCAACTCGACAGCCCATTTTCTTTATCACTTTGATGAATTGTGAAACCTCATGATAATTTTCAATGCCTTCACTTTCGGTGAGTTCGACAATAATTTTATCTGCAACCTGGTATTCTTTAAGTTTTGTTATAAAAAAATCAATCGTTTTTTCATTACGAATATCATTAACTGTAAAATTTATTGAAATAGTAATTGCATGCTCTTTAAGGGAGAGAAAGGTTTTTTCAATCATGACCTTAGTTAAAGTTGCATATTGACGTGTACTTTTTGCCGCATCAAGAAAAAAGAAAGGGGAGACTACATCACCGTCTTCATCAATCAATCTGACTAAAGCCTCATATTTATCCTGCTTGCCTGTTTTATTATGTGTTATTACCTGAAAGTAAGGAACAATACGATCATCTGATAATGCAGAATTTAATTTTTGGGCCCACACAAGGTTTTTTTGATGTTGATCAATATCCTCTTCACGAATATCACAAATATAATAGTCTTTATTATCATCTTTCGCTTTCTGTAGTGCTTGTTCAGCCATAGGAATAAGAAATTCACGCTCATTTCTACTAATACCTGCGGTAAGTGTCAGGCTGATATCAAGATGTTCAGTATGAGTCTGGTAATTATTTTTTTGAATTTTATTGAGAAAATTTATGATATAGTCATCAAATTGTTGAGAAGATTTACAATTGTTATTCATAATAGCAAACTGGTTACCGGCAATTCGATAAAGAGCGTATTTATTACTGATAGTATTTTTAGCTTTTCGTCCAAAACTAGTGAGCACTTCATCTCCAACATTTAGACCGTAGAGATTATTAATCGATTTGAAATTATTGATATCAATAATCGATAAATTTGGACATGCAGCACTATTAATATCATGTAATAATTTAATTCGATTAGGTAAACCTGTTAATTTATCAGTATATTGTTCCTTTAATTGCCGATTCTTTCTTCGTGTATTAAAAACAGAAACAAATAAAATAATTAAAAGCAGCAAGACAAACCATAAAAGCAATTTAATCAGGATTGGATATCCATTGTCAGGCGGGAGCGGCTGATTAATTATTTTCGCCTGGTTTAATAATTGCTGTGGTAAGTTGATATTAAAATATTGTAGTTCTGGCCAGCTTAATATAAGTTCACTGGTATTCTGTTGCTCTTTTTTAAAGTTATCAGCAACACCTTTTTGAATAAATGTACTCGTAATATTTGCAGCTGATACACCCTGAATGCGTCCTGTTGTAAGATGTCCGCCAACGATACCGGGTAAAAGGTATGAATCTTCCATGACTAAAATAATTCTTCCAGTCTTAGTTAATTCATCTATAATCTTTTTCAAATTAAGAAGCACACCTTGATTATCATGGAGCCCCCCGACTGTTGTTAAAATAACAATTCCGGCATCAATGACCTGCAACTGATAAATTAAGATATTTATGTTTGAATTACTTAGGTGAACAATTTCAATATCACCTTTGTCAAAATCCTGATTTTTTATATTTTCCATTATTGCATTGTCTGTTGCTCCACCATCACCTAAAAAGATAATGCGCGATAAATCAGGTTGTATTTTTTTTGCCAGTGAAATGGAAGCGCTAATATCTTTATACTCAAACACACCCATTAATGGATGTTTGACATGAGACGTATCAATCCTGGTATTATTTATACCCGAAAAAACAATCGGTATATTCCACGCAAGCTCCTTATTATTTGAAGTCATAAAGTTAAGAGCATTATCATCAGTGACATAAATGATATCAGGAAGATGGTTTTTATATTTAGCATTGATGTATTTCAAAAAAGTTTTTTGATAATCATCAGAAGGTGGGATGTGCTTTGTATCTAGATATTCAGTTAAAAAATTTAATCTATACTCGGGAAGATTTTTGGCAAGTTGCTTTTTAAAGGCATTATATTGCAATGATGTCCAGGGATAATCTTGATGATACGAATGAATCGATAATATATTTAACTGAGCCTCATCTTGATTAGCATATACTGACAATGCTGCCAGTGTAAAAAAAAGGATAATTATCTTATCGATAATTGTCTGGAGTCTATGCATCTATTTTATGTCTTTTTTCTTTAGAGTTTTTAGATTGACTATATGTTCTTTAATATAGGTAATAAGTTTAGCCTATTTTTCTTATATTGCCAGCACTCAAAGAATTACGAATTATGTGTCAATATGAGCATTTATAGCCACACGCCACAGACTTATAGCCATCAATAGATATCCTAGACAGAAAAGGCTCCACATAAATGTCTCTGGCTGGTAATGGACAAATGCCTCTTCACCCTTGATAAGTAATGGTACTGCGGGCCAAAGGAAAGTGGTTAAGGCCATTAGCGTACCCAACATAAACAACCCGAGCATGGTACGGCTAAAGAGTACCGTAGATGTCACAAGTAATATCCAGCCGCCCCAGATAACAAACAGCAAGGCAATCAGTACAGGTGCGATCCAGGGACCGAACCAAGGCCAGGGTATAAGGAACAGCACATCC